>NZ_JBQEPU010000031.1:0-87913 GCF_052045835.1 Paraburkholderia sp. 22099
CCTCGGTTGGAGATTATCCCCTTTAGAGGTGTCCAGAGTCATTGGACCACTACACACCTACTTTTCTTTGCCGGCCGCAAAGAAAAGTAGGCAAAAGAAAGCGGCTCACACCGCTAATTCTTAAGTGGGTCTCCTGGCTTGGAGGGGGCAGTGGTGCATCTGGAATCGGTGCTCTCGCGCATTCCGCGCTGGTGACACAGCAGTCATTCTTCCGGCGGCGCTGCGCGCGCCGTCGCGGTGCTTCATTTGAACCGCGGGCAGGTTTCGCGGGCAGCAGTACTTTTTCAAACCGCCTGCGCTGCATGCTAGCCGTCGCTTTACGGAACGGGCGAGTTGCTCCGTTCCTCGGTGCGCCATCAGATTACTGGCACCGTCGCGGTGCTTCATGGGAATGGCCCGCTGCGATGGACGCTCGTTGCTGCGCAAAGCCGTTTCGGTAACAACGCGACATTCCCATTTGCGTGCATCGATGCGACCGGCCGTTGGTCATATTTCGCGTAAGTGACCAAGCCGTCATTAGCTCCCCGCACTGCGTGCGTCGAGAATGGGTCTGCCCCGGAAAACAATGGAAATTCTCCCGCCGTGGGAGCCGTCGGCTTCGCCTGGCCCACACGCCGAAACGGAGGGAAGAAGCACCGCGACGGCGCGCGCAGCGCCGCCGGAAAAATGACTGCTGTGTCACCAGCGCGGAATGCGCGAGAGCACGGATTCCAGATGCACCACGATCCCCTCCAAGCCAGGAGACCCACTTAAGAATTAGCGGTGTGAGCCGCTTTCTTTTGCCTACTTTTCTTTGCGGCCGGCAAAGAAAAGTAGGTGCCGCCCCGCACAGGGGCATCGCCAATAGACCACTAAGACAACAAGGAAAGCCCACCACCACAAGCAACCCAACCAACCGCCGAAAAGGCAAAAAAAAACCGGCTACCCCACTACAACCCTCTTCCTCTCCGCCCGCTGCATAAAATAATTAACCGCCACAACCCCAACAGTAACCACAGCAATAAACAAAGTAGCCAGCGCATTCATCTCAGGATTCAACCCCAGCCGAACGCGAGAAAAAACCACTAGCGGCAGCGTAGTCGACCCAGGCCCGGACAGGAATGCCGACAAAACCAGATCATCGATCGACAAGGTAAACGACAACAACCACCCCGAAACAAGCGCCTGCGAAATCAACGGCAACGTAATGGAGAAAAACACCCGCAGCGGCGTCGCCCCGAGATCCAGCGCGGCCTCTTCGAGAGAAGGATGCAACTCCCTCACACGCGACTGCACGATGATCGCCACATACGAAATACACAGCATCACATGCCCGATCCAGATCGTGAAGATGCCACGCCCCGCCGGCCACCCGAACCACTTCGCCATTTCGATGAACAGCAGCAGCAGCGAAATCCCCTGAATCACCTCGGGAATCACCAGCGGCGCATTGATCATCCCCGTGTACAGCGTAAAGCCGCGGAACCGTCCCATTCGCGCCAGCACGAAGCCCGCCCACGTGCCGATGATCACCGACGCAAACGCCGTCAGCAACGCCACCCGCAATGACAGCCACGCCGCCGCGATCAGTTCTTCATCCTGCAGCAACGCCGCATACCAGCGCGTGGAAAAGCGCGTCCAGACCGTCACGAGTTGCGATTCGTTGAACGAATACACGATCAGACTCACGATCGGCACATACAGAAACAGAAAGCCCAGCCCCAACGCAATGAACTGCAAAACCCGGTTCGGCTTCATCAGCGCCTTTCCTCCATCGCCTTCGCCTGCGCGTACTGGAAAAACGCCATCGGCACCAATAACAGCAACACCATCGCGCACGTCACCGCGGAGGCCATCGGCCAATCGGCATTGTCGAAGAACTCATTCCACATCACGCGGCCGATCATCAGCGTATTCGCGCCGCCGAGCAATTCGGGAATCACGTACTCACCCACCGCCGGAATGAACACCAGCAGACAACCGGCGATGATGCCGTTCTTCGACAGCGGCAAGGTGATCTGCCAGAACGCTTTCCACGGCCTCGCGCCGAGGTCGTAAGCGGCTTCCAGCAAGGTCATGTCCATCTTCACCAGATGCGCGTACAGCGGCATGACGAGAAACGGCAGGTAGGAATACACCATGCCGATATACACCGCGGTATTCGTGTGATACAGCTCGATCGGCGTATGAATCACGCCGATCGACATCAGGAAGTTATTCAGCAAGCCGTTGTTCTTCAGAATGCCGATCCACGCATACACGCGAATCAGAAACGACGTCCAGAACGGCAGCATCACGGCCATCATCAGCAGATTCCGGCTCGCCGGATTCGAGCGCGCGATGTAATACGCCATCGGATAGCCGATCAGCAAACACAGCACCGTCGAAATCGCGGCGACCACCACCGAATTCACATAGGTCGCGAAATAGAGGCTGTCGGTGAGCAGAAACGCGTAATGCGAGAAGTCGAGCGTGATGCGAAGCGCGCCTTCCGCGAAGTTCGTCAACTCCGTGTAGGGCGGAATGCCAAGCTGCAAATCGGCGAAGCTGATCTTCACGACCAGCAGGAACGGCACCAGAAAAAACAGCAGCAGCCAGATGAACGGGCCGGCCACCACCGCGGTGCGCCCGGTCAGATTGAAGCGGCGCACCGGCCAGCTTGCGAAGGCATTGAGCGGGCGCTTCATGACGTCAGCACCATGCCGGCCGATGCGCTCCAGCGCACATACACTTCGTCGCCCCAGGTAGGCGGATCGATTTCCGTCAACGCAAGGCTCGTCACGTTCGCGATCACCGTTTTGCCGGCTTCGAGCTTCACGTGATACAGCGAATAGCCGCCCATGTAAGCGATATTCGTGACGACGCCCTTGCCCCAGTTGTACGCGCCCTCGGGCGGCTTGCGCGTGAGCGCGATGCGCTCGGGCCGCACCGAGATCGTCACCGGCATGCCGAGCGGACCGGTGATGCCGTGATTCACGTACAGCCGGCACGACAGGTCGGACGTTTCGATGAACACATGATCGGGCTCGTCCTCGACGGTATGGCCGTCGAACAGATTGGTCGAGCCGATGAACTCCGCCGAAAAACGGCTGTTCGGATACTCGTACACCTCATGCGGCGTGCCGAGCTGCACGATCTCGCCTTCGCTCATCACGGCGAGGCGGCTCGCCATCGTCATCGCCTCTTCCTGATCGTGCGTGACCATGATGCAGGTCACGCCCACCTTGTCGAGAATGTTGACCAGTTCGATCTGCGTGCGCTGACGGATCTGCTTGTCGAGCGCGGACATCGGCTCGTCGAGCAGCAGCAGCTTCGGCCGCTTGACGAGCGATCGCGCGAGCGCCACGCGCTGCTGTTGACCGCCGGAAAGCTGATGCGGCTTGCGCTTCGCGAAGCGGCCCATCTGCACGAGATCGAGCGCGGCCTGCACGCGATCCTTGAGCTCCGCTTTCGGCACGCCTTCCTGCTTCAGACCGAAGGCGACGTTCGTCTCCACGGTCATGTGCGGAAACAGCGCGTACGACTGGAACATCATGTTGACCGGCCGACGGTACGGCGGCAATTGCGCGAGATCCTCGCCGTCGATCAGGATCTTGCCCGAGGTCACGCTTTCGAGGCCGGCCAGCATGCGCAGCAAGGTCGACTTGCCGCAACCGGAACTGCCGAGCAGCGCGAACAGCTCGCCCTTCTTCACCGACAGGTTGACCCCCTTGAGCGCCACGGTCTCGCCGAACTTCTTCACGACATCGACGATCTGGACGAAGTTATCGGCTGCGTCGCCCGTAGCGGCGTTAAGGCCCGGCGACGGCGCGGCCGACCCTGCCAGCGCGCCCGACTGGTCACTACTCATCACAATGCTTTACTCCGGCGTTTGACGAACAAAGCCCCCGGTGAACACCGAGGGCTTCATGATGATGCTTACCCGTTCATGGAAGCCGCGGGTCAGCGGCCGGACTTGAATTCAGTCCACAGCCGCGTTTGCAGCCGCTGGACTTCCGGCGGCAGCGGCTTCAGCAGGAACAGCGTCTTGATGACGTCGGGCGGCGGATACACGGCCGGGTCGCTCGCCACGTCCTTGTCCACGTACTTGCGCGCCTCGAGGTTCGCGCTCGGGTAGTAGACGGCATTGGTGATCGCGGCGTGAACCTGCGGCGTTTCGATGTAGTTGATCCACTCGTGCGCGGCTTCCTTGTTCTTCGCATCCTTCGGAATCGCCATCACGTCGAACCACACCGGGGCGCCGCCCTTCGGAATGTAGTACTCGATCTTGTAGGCCTTCTTCGCTTCGGCCGCGCGGTGCTTCGCGATCACCACGTCGCCCGACCAGCCGTATGCGAAGCAGACGTCGCCGCCGACCAGGTCGTTGATGTAGCCCGACGAGTTGAACTGCGTGATGTACGGACGGATCTTCTTCAACATCGCGAGCGCGGCGCGGTAGTCGGCCGGGTTCGTGCTCATCGGATCCTTGCCGATGTAGTGCAGCGCGGCGGCGAACATCTGGTCCGGCGCGTCGAGCACGGACACGCCGCAGGCCTTCAGCTTCGAGATGTTTTCCGGCTTGAAGAGCACGTCCCAGTTATCGAGCGGCACGTTCTTGCCGAGAATCTGCTGGACCTTGGTGACGTTGTAGCCGAGGCCGGTCGTGCCGTAAGCCCAGGGCACCGTGTACTTGTTGCCCGGATCGGCGCCGGCGACGAGCGCCATCAGCGAGGGGTCGAGGTACTTGAGGTTCGGCAGCTTCGATTTGTCGAGCGGTGAAAAGATGCCCGCGGCGATCTGCTTGCCGGCGTAATTGCTGGTCGGCACGACGATGTCGTAGCCGGAATTGCCGGTGAGGAGCTTGGCTTGCAGCGTGTCGTCGCTGTCGTAGTTGTCGTATTTGACCTGGACGCCGCTCTGCTTGGTGAAGTTCGGAATGGTGTCCTTGGCGATGTAATCGGACCAGTTATACACGTTCAGTTGCGTATCCTTCGCAACGGCCGTCAACCACGGCGCCGCGCACAAGACCAGCGCCGCCACTTGCCCCACTACCCGTCTTTTCATTCCGTTCTCCGATCGTGGCCGGCGCGAGCCGACCGTCGCCACCCATGCCGCGGCACAGCGCACACGGCTCCCCTGAAAAATCCGAAAACTACCATCAATTATTGCGCGGTCCAAAAAAAATGCCCGCCTGTCGCGCAAACGGTACAGCGTAAGCCGCGCGCTGGAAAATTGCGCGCAATTTTAGCGGGTTATCGGCGCCTGTCCACCCGAAAAAAAGATCGACGGCGGCGGCGCGGCCTTCTCTTGCTCCGGTCGCGGCGTTCGGGGCTTGCGTCGCTCTCGTTGGAAGCGGCCGGCGGAGAGGCGGGTTGTGCGCCGTTTGCGCGTCGGTTCGTGCGTCGTTCCCGCGTCGGTTCGTGCGCCGTTCCTCCATCGTTCCAGCGTCGGTTCCCGCGTCGATTCCCGCGCCGTTCGCGCGTCTTTATGCGAACCGGCTAGCGTCTCGGCAAGCGCGAGCCGCCTCGCGTTCGTCGGCGCACAATAGCTGCCAGAGATCCGAACGACAACGCGCCGGCAATCCCGCGGCCGCGCCGGACCTCTCGCCGCCCCCGCGTGCCCGACCCGCCGCGGGCACGTGGCTTGCGAAGCCATGCAGTCTTTACGCTCAGGGCATCGATGAACACCAATCCATTCGCGTTGCGCCCCAATCGCCGCCCTCGTCTGCCGGATGGCGGGCCGGCACGTCCAGCGCATTGGTTTTCGTTCGTCGGCGCGGGCGCGCTGATCGCGGTCGGCTATGTCGATCCGGGCAACTGGGCGACCGCGCTCGGCGCCGGTGCGGGCTACGGCTATCGGCTGCTCGGCATGGTGCTGCTGTCGAGCCTGATGGCGATGCTGCTGCAATGGCTGTCCTCGCGCCTCGGCGTCGTGACCGGGCGCGATCTCGCGCAGGTCTGCCGCGAGCGCACCGGCCGGCGCGGCACGCTGTTCCTATGGCTCACGAGCGAGGTCGCGATCATCGCGTGCGACGTCGCGGAGGTGGTCGGCAGCGCCGTCGCGTTGCAATTGCTGCTGGGCGTCTCGCTGACGGTCGGCGTGCTGATGTCGGCGGTCTGCACGTTCGCGCTCCTCGCGCTCCAGCAGAAAGGCGGCCGCAAGCTCGAAGCGGTGATCGCGACGCTGATCGGTTTCGTCGGCCTGTGTTTCGTGGTGGAACTGGCGCTGGCCGATCCCGACTGGCACGCCGCGCTGGCCGGCACGGTGCCGAGCGCCGAGTTGCTGCGCAATGCGGGCATGGTGTGGCTGGCGGCGGGCATCGTCGGCGCGACGGTGATGCCGCACAACCTCTATCTGCACTCCGCGCTCGTCAAGCAGCACGCGCCGGGCGGCAGCGACCCCGAGATCAAGGCCGCGTTGCACGTCGTCAATATCGACACCTTCGCTTCCCTTTCGTTTGCCTTCGTGATCAACGCGGCGCTGCTGATCGTGTCGGCTGCGGTGTTCCATGCGAACGGCCATCGCGACATCACCGATCTCGCCGACGCCCACCGGCTGATCGCGCCGCTGGTCGGCACGCCCTGGGCCAGCATCCTGTTCGCGGCGGCGCTGCTCGCGTGCGGCTTGAGCGCGACCGTCACCGGCACCTTGGCCGGTCAGGCGGTGATGGAAGGCTTTTTGCGCATCCGCCTGCCGCGCTGGAAGCGCGCGCTGCTCACCCGCGCGCTGGCGATCGGACCGGCGCTCTTCGCGGTCGCGCTGTTCGGCCAGCACGGGTCGAATCAATTGCTGGTGGCAAGCCAGGTGGTGCTGAGTCTGCAGTTGCCGCTCGCGGTGGTGCCGCTGATCCGCTACACGTCGAACGCCGGGCTGATGGGCGACTGGCGCGTGCGCGGCGTGCCGCTCGTGCTGGCGTGGCTGTGCGCCACGCTGATCCTCGTGATCAACGGCACGCTGCTGTGGCAGTTGGCGTTCGGAGAATGAAGCGGGTTGATGGTGTGGGTGATGAAGCTTGGCTTTGAAGCCGGGCTGTGAAGCCGGCTATGAAGCCGGGCCATGAAGTCGGCTTGAAGCCGGCTGTGAAGTCGGCTGTGAAGTCGGCTGTGAAGTCGGGTTGCGAAGCCGGGCCATGAAGTCGGCTAAGAAGCCGGGCTATGAAGTCGGGTTGTGAAGCCAAGCTACGAAGCCGCGCTATGAAACCGGCCTCTGAAGCCGCGCTACGAAGCCACGCCCCAAGGCTCGACCATCAACCAACCCACGCGACCTTTTCGCGCCCCCGGCTCCGGATGAAGTAAATTGGCGAGCATCGCCTGAGTATTTCGCCATAATCGGCGATGCCGCCCTCGGCCCGCGCCCCGCCGGCCAGGGCCTCAAGCTCGCGGCAGCGGCCGCGCATCGCGCCGCTGCCTTTTTGTGCCACGTTCGCGCCCTCGCGCTTCCGCGCGTGCGTTCCGGCGTGCCGGTGCCCTGTCGCGATTCGACACCCGCCGCGCCGTTTCGCCCGCTGCCCTTGCTCCCTGGACGACAGCCCATGCGTTTCGCCGTTTCGCTCAATCGCCTCGCCCGTCTCAAGTCACCTCGAACTCGCCGTGCCAGCGCGCGCACGTCAAGCCGCACATCAAGCCGCACGTCACCCTTCGCGCCGCTGTTTCCGTTCCTCGCCATCGTCGTCATTGCCGCAACCGCGGCCACGCCGCGCGAGGCCCGGGCGACCGTCGCCATGCTGCAGCCGGCGCGCGTGGCCGCCGCCACCGAGCCGTTGCAAATCACGCTGCTCTATTCCGCCGACGACGCCAAACCCCTCACCGTCACCGTGCCGCCGACGATCCGCGTGAGACTGAACGGCGCCGAACGATCGCCGCAACCGCTCGACTTGCAGCGCGAAGCGGGCGTGCCCGACACGCTGCGCCTGAGGCCCGGCCAGTTCCGCAAGGTCCGCTTCTCCGCGCCGTGGCCCGAGTGGGCGCGCGGCGAAGTGCGGATCGATCCGGTCGGCTTCGACGCTTCGCCGGCACTCGTCGCAATCAACCGCGGGCCGCAACAGATCGCGATCGCCCAGGCCGAACGCACGGAAAGCCAGGCGAGCACCCCGGCGCAAGCCGCGGCCACCGCGGCGGCGGTCGACGGCCCGACCGGCGACGCGATGTCGCCGCCCGGCGACTCGCTCGCCACGCCCGGACGCGGCGTGCTCGCCCACGTCTCCTACTACGACCCGATGTACATCGCCGCCGGCCACAACGGCGACACGAACGCGCGGCTGCAATTCAGCTTCAAATACCGCCTCATGATGCCGGACGACCTGCGCTCGAAAGCCTTTCTCGACAACGTCTATTTCGCCTATACGCAGACCTCGATCTGGAACCTGTCCGCCGACTCGCGGCCGTTCCGCGATACGACTTATAGTCCGCAATTCTTCTACTACGTGCCGGACACGGGCTGGCGCAGTTCGTGGTTCACGCGCATGGGGTTCGCCGCGGGGCTGAGCCACGAATCGAACGGCAAAGGCGGCGCGGACTCGCGCAGCATCAACATGCCTTTTATCCGGCCGACGTGGGAATTCGGCGATCTGACGGGCAATCACCTGAGCGTCTCGCCGAAAATCTATTACTACCTCGGCAAGAGCAGCAACCCCGACATCGCCGACTATCGCGGCTACGTCGACCTGCTGGTCAAATACGGCAGCCCGGACGGCTGGCAACTCGCGACCACCCTGCGCAAGGGCACCAGGCACTGGTACGGCAGCATCGACACGCAATTCACCTATCCGCTCGCCAAACTGCTGGGCAGCGCGTGGGGCGGCTATCTGTGGGTCGGCTATTTCAACGGTTATGGCGAGGATCTGCTGGATTACAACAACCGCCAGCACTGGATGGCGCGCATCGGCTACAGCATCGCGCGCTGAAAGCGGGGCAAGGGGCGCGCGCCGCATCGTTTAACATAGCGGAACTTCGCTTCTTCGCCCCAAGGTTTCCGATGGCTTCGAATCTCCATGACCTACCCGACAGCCCCTGCATCGGCGTCTGCTCCACGCTCTTCGACGAGGTGTGCAAAGGCTGCGGCCGCACCGCCACCGAGGTCTCCAACTGGGTGTTTCTGAGCGACGAGGAAAAGCGCGCGGTGTGGGTACGGATCGAGCAGGACGGCACCGCCATGCGCTTTCAGAACGACAAGCTGTAGTCCCTCTCCCGCTCCCTCTTCCTGGCGGTGGCGCTCAGAACCGCATGCCGACACCCAACCCCACGATCACCGGATCGATGCTCAAGCGGCCAAGCGACTGACCGCCGAGCGACGCATCCGTATGCATCCAGATCTTCTTGATGTCCGCGTTGACGAACAGCGACCTGGTCACCTGCACGTCCACGCCCGCCTGCAACGCGGGGCCGAAGCTGTGATTGGTGACCGAGATCGGCTGGCCGCCCACGTTCGCGCCGTTGTTATAGAACAGCGTGTAGTTGATGCCCGCGCCGACATAGGGGCGAATGCGCCCGGCATGATTGAAGTGATATTGCAGCAGCAGCGTGGGCGGCAACACGTTCACGCCGCCGAGATTGCCGAGGCTCGACGTCAGTTGATGGCGCGACGTGGCGAGAATCAGCTCGACGCCGAGATAATCGCGGATCATGTAAGTCAGATCCAGTTCCGGCACGATCGCGTTGTTCACGCCCACGTTGAGCGCCGACAGCGATTGCGTGGTGTCCACGTTCGGCATGATGCTGATCGCGCGCAAACGCACCAGCACGTCGCCGGCGTGAATGCCGCTGATCGGATCATCGCCCGCGGCCTGCGCCTGCGGCGCGAGAAGGCCCGCGCATAACAGGCTCGCCGCGACGGCGGCGGCCTTGATGCTCAGCCCGAGAACGTTTCTGTACGAGTGCTTCATGTGATTCCCCTCTTGTTGGTGTGGACATGGGGATTGTCGAAGCTCTCGTCAGCCCCTACGTTGACCGGTATCAACCCAGGAAAAACGCCCAGCGCCCTGCGACCGACGGTCGCGTTGCGCCGGTCAGCAGCAGTTCGATCAGATCGTGCACGCTGCGAATGGCCGAGCCGAACGGCAAGGCCTCGCGGCCGCGGAAGAACAGGCCGTTGGCGACGTCGCCGCGCAATGCCGCGGCGAGCCGCGTGTCGATGCAGAAGTGGCCGAACTTCTCGATACCGTCGCGCCAGCCGCACACGCTCAGGCATTCGAGCGCGGTCGGACAGGCATGTTTGAGCGCGCCGACCTTCTCGCGGATCTTCGTTTCCTGGCGCAGATAGCGCACCAGCCAAGGCGTCTTCACGGCACGCGCGGGCAGCCCCGTCACGCTGACGAATTCGACGATGTCCTCGGGCGCGGCTTCGGCCAGCACGCGCTTGAAGTTCGGATGCGCGTCGCCTTCCTCGGTGACGGCGAACGGCGTGCCGAGTTGCACGCCGTTCGCCCCGGCGTCGAGCAGTTCGCGCACCGCTTCATGACTATTGATGCCGCCCGCGACGATCAGCGGTACGTCGTCACGCTTCAGGCCGAGCGAGGTGAAGACCGTCTCGAGTTCCTCGAGAACGCGCACGAAGTCGAAGCGTCGATCGTGCATGTCGGCAAGATGGGTGACGCCGAGATGGCCGCCTGCGTGCGCCGGATGTTCGATCACCACGGCGTCGGGCAAGCGGCCTTTTTTCATCCACTTCTTCAGCATGAGCGCGACGCCGCGGCTATCCGAGAGAATCGGAATCAGCGCGATGTCGTGGCCTTGGGTCATATCCGGCAAATCGAGCGGCAGACCCGCACCCATGACGATTGCGTGCGCGCCGCTCTCGCACGCGACGCGCACGTAGTCCGCCTGCGCGCTGACTGCCTTCATCACGTTCACGGCGATCATGCCGCGGCCTTCGCTGAGTGCCTTCGCGGCATGAATCTCGCGGGCCAGCGCGGTCAGATTCGCCTGCTCCAGAGTCGCCCGGTCCGGCGACTGAGCGCAGCGTTCGAGCAAGTCGGGATGGTGATGGCGCAAGTCGATGCTGGCGATGGTGCCGAGCGCGCCCTCGCGGGCAACGCTGCCGGCAAGGCGATGGGCGGAGATACCGACGCCCATGCCGCCCTGCACGATAGGCAGTAACGAGCGGCCGCGGATGATGAGCGGTGGAAAGGAATGAGAAGTGAGCATGGCGCCCCGAGCGGTGACTATCGAAACGCAGATAATCGACCGTCGGGTGCGGCTTGCGTTGCGCTGGATCAACGAGCCTGTTCGCGACTTCAGCGCTTGTGATGCCTAGTTGACGCCGGTCATGCGGATCACAGCTTGAATTGCATGGATTTGAACTCGAGGTATTCGTCGAGTCCATAGACGCCGTTCTCGCGCCCGAACCCCGACTGCTTGAAACCGCCGAACGGCGCGGCCATATTCCACGCTCCGCCGTTGATGTCGACCTGCCCTGTGCGAATGCGCCGCGCGACGCCGGCCGCGCGCTCATCGCTGCCGGCCCATACCGCGCCGCCGAGTCCATAGGGTGAGTCATTGGCGATTCGCACGGCTTCTTCCTCGTCCTTGTATGTGAGGATCGAGAGCACCGGGCCGAAGATTTCCTCTTGCGCGATCGTCGCCTTCGGATGCACGCGGCCGAATACCGTCGGCTTCACGAAAAAGCCTCTGGATAAACCATCCGGCAGACCCGTCCCGCCGGTCACGAGTTCAGCGCCCTCCTCGACGCCCTTCGCGATGTATTGCTGCACACGCGACTGCTGGAGCGCCGAAGCCAACGGTCCGAGCCGGGTCGTCTCGTTGTGCGGATCGCCGGCGACGTACGCCTCGGCGGCCTGCTTCGCGAGCGCGCGCGCTTCGTCGTAGCGCGCCTCGGGCACCAGCATGCGCGTGTGGGCGGAGCAGGTTTGTCCGGAGTTCAGGAAGCATGCGTCGACGGTGCCCTTCACCGCCGCCGCGAAATTCGCATCGTCGAGGATGACCGAGGCCGATTTGCCGCCGAGTTCGAGCGCAACGCGCTTGACCGTCGCCGACGCCAGCTCGGACACCCGCTTGCCGGCGCGCGTCGAACCGGTGAACGACACCATGTCGACCGACGGATGGCTCGCGAGCACCTCGCCCACCACCGGTCCGTAACCGCTCACCAGATTGAACACGCCGGCCGGCAAGCCGGCTTCGTGGATCGCCTCGGCGAGCACGAACGCATTCAACGGCGCGACCTCCGACGGCTTGAGCACCACCGTGCAGCCCGCGGCGAGCGCCGCGGCGACCTTCAGCGTGATCTGGTTGAGCGGATAGTTCCACGGCGTGATCGCCGCCACCACGCCGACCGGCTCGCGCACCACCAGCGAATTGCCGACGCGCTCCTCGAACTGGAACTCCGCTGCGAGCTTCGCGTAGGCACCCCAGTTGTAGATCGGGCTGCCCACCTGAATCGCGCGCGCGAGTTTCAACGGCATGCCGACTTCGCCGGCGATCAGCGCGGCCAGTTCGTCGGTGCGCGCCTTCAGGTTCGCTGCGATCTTGCGCAGATAGTCGCCGCGTTCGGCGGGCGGCGTCGCGGCCCAGGCGTCGAAGGCGACGCGCGCGGCGGCAATCGCGTTTTCCGCATCGGCTTCGATGCCTTCCGGGATGCGGCCCATGATCTCCTCGGTGCCCGAGTCGATCACGTCGATCGTGCCGGTGCCGCACGGCGCGATCCATTTGCCGTCGATATAGAGCTTGTCGTAGGTCTTCATGATGGTCCGTCCGTGGCTCGGGATTGATCTTTCCATTCTAGTCAGCGCTGCGATGCCTGACGGTGTGCAATCTTCGGGCCATGAAAAAAGCCCGCTTCGAGGAAGCGGGCCTGGCGGTGTCACATGACGCTTGGGCGAGAGGCTTGAAAACCTTACTGCACGCCCTGGCTCAACAGGAAATCTTCATAGTTGCCGCCAAAGTCGTTCAGCGTGCCGTTGGTCTTCACTTCGATGATGCGATTCGCCAGTCCGCTCACGAACTCCCGGTCGTGGGAGACGAAAATCAGCGTGCCTTCGAACTTGTCGAGCGCGATTTGCAGCGATTCGATCGACTCCATGTCCATGTGGTTGGTCGGCTCGTCCATCAGCAGCACGTTGTGGCGGCCCAGCATCAGCTTGCCCCAGATCATGCGGCCCTTCTCGCCGCCGGACAGCACCTTCACCGACTTGCGGATATCGTCCGCATTGAACAGCAGCCGGCCGAGCGTGCCGCGCACCATCTGCTCGTCGTCGCCTTCCTTGCGGTACGTGTCGATCCAGTCCATCAGCGTGACGTCGTCGGGAAATTCCTCGTAGGTATCCTGCGGCATGTAGCCGACGTTCGCGTTCTCGGCCCACTTCACGGTGCCGTGGTCGAGTTGCAGCTTGCCGAGCAGCGCGCGCAGCAGCGTGGTCTTGCCCGCGCCGTTCTCGCCGATGATCGCGATCCGCTCGCCCGGCTGCACGCTGATGCTGAAGTCGTTGAAGATGGTGCGCTCGTACTTCTTCGTGATGCGCTCGGCGACCACCGCGATGTTGTGCAGCTTCTTCTCGTACTCGAAGCGAATGAACGGGTTCTGCCGCGACGACGGCTTGAATTCCTCGATCTTGATCTTGTCGATCATCTTCAGACGGCTGGTGGCCTGGCGCGCCTTCGACTTGTTGGCCGAGAAGCGGCGCACGAAGTCCTGCAGATCGGCCACACGTTCCTTCGCCTTCGCGTTGGCGTTCTGCTGACGCTCGCGCGCCTGCGTGCTCGCCAGCATGTAGTCGTCGTAATTGCCCGGATAGACCTTCAGCGTGCCGTAATCCATGTCCGCCATGTGCGTGCAGACCTGGTTCAGGAAGTGGCGATCGTGCGAGATGATGATCATCGTCGAGTTGTACTGGTTCAGCACGTCTTCCAGCCAACGGATCGAGTTGATGTCCAGGTTGTTGGTCGGCTCGTCGAGCAGCAGCACGTCCGGCTTCGAGAACAGCGCCTGCGCGAGCAGCACGCGCAGTTTCCAGCCCGGCGCCACGTTGCTCATCGGGCCGTCGTGGTCTTCGATCGCGATGCCGATGCCGAGCAGCAGCTCACCCGCGCGCGCCTCGGCCGTATAGCCGTCGTACTCGGCGAACTTCGCTTCGAGTTCGGCGGCGTGCATGTAGTCGTCGTCGGTGGCGTCGGGGTTCGCGTAGATCGCGTCGCGCTCGGTCATCGCGGCCCACATTTCGGTGTGGCCCATCATCACGACGTCGAGCACGCGCACGTCTTCATAAGCGAACTGGTCCTGGCGCAATTTACCGAGGCGCACGTTCGGCTCGAGCATCACGTTGCCCGAGCTCGGCTCCAGATCGCCACCCAGAATCTTCATGAAGGTGGATTTACCGCAGCCGTTCGCACCGATCAGGCCATAGCGGTTCCCTTCCCCGAATTTGACCGAGATGTTCTCGAAGAGGGGCTTTGGCCCGAATTGCATGGTGATATTGGCGGTAGACAGCACGGCGCGTCCCTTTGAATGTGATATCGGCGAAAAACCGCATATTTTAGCAGGTTATCGCGAATTTAACCTGCGCGCGCGGCCTACGGCCGGGCCTCAGCGCCGCGCGGCGCGGGCCGCGCGTCCACGAAGGCGTGGCGAATGGCCCGCCTGGCCTCGCGTTCGCCACCCGTCCCATTTATCGGGTACGCGACGTGCGACAACGCTCGTTCGAACGGCGAACGGTGCCGGCGGCGCGCGCGATCCGTTGCCTATACTTTTTGGACACCCACGAAGAGGAAAGGAGGAAGTTCATGTCAGACCACGTCTACAAGCAGATCGAACTCACGGGTTCGTCGACCAAATCGATCGACGACGCCATCAGCACCGCGATCGCCAGAGCGTCGAAAACCTTGCGCAACCTGCACTGGTTCGAAGTCACGGAAACGCGGGGCCAGATCGAGGACGACAAAGTCGCTTACTGGCAGGTGACCATCAAGGTCGGCTTGCGTATCGAGTAACGCGGCGTTGCGCTTGCCTGCTACGCAAAACCCGAAGCGCCGAAACGAAAAAAGCTGCGTCCGCATTGGACGCAGCTCCTTGCACAGCGTGCTAAAAGCGCTTGCGCGCCGATCACCACGCGCGTCGGTCGCGAGCCCCTGGCTTATTTATTTCGGCAGCGAGCCGTCCACGCCTTCCACATACCAGTTCAGACGTTGCAGTTCGGGATCGGTCAGCGTCTTGCCGGCCGGCACCTTCACCGCGCCCGCCTGATCCTTGATCGGGCCCGCGAACACGTCCCACTTGCCGCCCGCCAGTTCGTCGCGCTTCGCGGCGACCTTCTTCTGCGCGTCGGCCGGCAGCGCCGACGTGTTCAGGTCTTCGAGATCCACGGCCTTGTGCGGAATCCCCCACCACACCGGATCGTTCTTCCACTTGCCGTCCAGCACCTGCTGGATCGCCGCGTTGTAATACACGCCCCAGTGCGCGACCACCGAACCGAGGTGCGCGTCGGGCCCGAACTTCTTCATGTTCGAATCCCAGCCGAACGCGTGCACGTGCTTGGCCGATGCGGTCGCGAGCGTGGCGCTCGAATCGGTGTTTTGCAGCAGCACGTCGGCGCCCTGGCCGATCAGCGTTTCAGCGGCCTGCTTCTCCTTGCCCGGATCGAACCAGCTATTGATCCAGATGACCTTGGTATGCACCTTCGGATTCACCGAGCGCGCGCCGAGCGTGTACGCGTTGATGTTGCGGATCACCTCGGGAATCGGCACCGAGGCGACGAAGCCGAGCGTGTTGGTCTTCGTCACGTAGCCCGCGGCGACGCCGGCCAGATACGCGCCCTGATACATGCGCACGTCGTAGGTGCCGAAGTTCGGCGCCTTCTTGTAGCCGGTTGCGTGCAGGAACACGGTGTCGGGAAAATCTTTCGCGACCTTGAGTTCGAAATCCTGGTAGCCGAAGCTCGAACCGATGATGATCTTGTTGCCCTTGTTCGCCAGATCGCGGAACACGCGCTCGGAGTCGGCCGATTCGGGCACGTTCTCGATGCGGGTGATCTTGACCTTGCCGCCGAACTTCGCTTCGGCTTCCTTCGAGCCCTGATCGTGCGCGAAGGTCCAGCCGGCATCGCCCGGATTGCCCAGGTAGACGAACGCAACGCCCGGCGCCTCCGCGGCCTGCGCGCTTTGCGCGAGCGGCGCGCTCAACGCCGCCCCCAGCGCCAGCGACGCCGCGCCCCCCGCGAAAGCGGTCAGCAGATTGCTTCTCTTCATGTTTTCTCCTGTCGTGTCTGTCGAATGTGAGTGTGTCGAATCAATGAAACGTGCGCCTGGCTGCGCAATCAGCCCGCCGAGAAAAACGGCCTGCCGAGCGATGCTGGCGCATTCAGGCGAATGGTGTTCGGGTTGCGCGAAATCAGCACCAGCACGACGACCGTCGCGACGTACGGCAGCATCGCGAGGAATTGCGTCGGCACGGGCACGCCGATCGCCTGCGCGTAAAACTGCAGGCCCGTCACGGCGCCGAACAGCAGCGCGCCGATCAGCAGACGACCCGGCCGCCACGTCGCGAACACCACCAGCGCGAGCGCGATCCAGCCGCGGCCGGAGGTCAGCTGTTCTTGCCACAAATGCAGATTGACGATCGAGTAATAGCCGCCCGCGAGTCCCGCCATGCCGCCGCCGAAGGCCACCGCGCCGTAGCGCACGCCGACCACCGGAAAGCCGACCGAATGCGCGACTTGCGGCGATTCGCCGACCGAGCGCAGCACGAGGCCCGCGCGCGTGCGATAGAGGAACCAGCCGATCACGGCGAACATCAGGAACGCGAGATAGTCGAGCGGCGTGAGGCTGAAGAACGCGGGACCGATGACCGGAATCTTCGAGAGGCCGGGAATGGTCCACGTTCCGATCGTCTCGCGCACGGCGGCCGACGTGTACGGCTTGCCGACATAGGCGGACAGGCCGATGCCGAAGATCGTCAGCGACAAGCCGGTGGCGACCTGGTTGGCGAGCATCGTGAGCGTGAGGAACGCGAACAGCAGCGACATCGCGAGACCCGCGCCGATCGCGGCGAGCACGCCGAGCCACGGGTTGCCGGTGATCGCGGTGACCGCGTAGCCGGTCACCGCGCCCATCAGCATCATGCCTTCGACACCGAGGTTCAGAACGCCCGACTTCTCGGTGACGAGTTCGCCCGCGCCCGCGAACATCAGCGGAATCGCGGCGGTGACGGCGCCCGAGGTGAGCGCGCTGGCTTGTTGAATATCCATGAGATCCGGCGTGAAAAATCAGTGAGCCAATGAGTCAGCCGATCAGCGAGCCAATCGGCGAATGAGCGAGTGAGCCGATCAGTGAACCTGCGGCGCCAGCGAACGGCGGCGCACGCGGTAGTTCACGAACAGGTCGGCGCCCAGCAGGCAGAACAGCAGAAGCCCCTGGAACACGCCGGAGAGCGCCTGCGGCAACTGCATCGAGGTCTGCACCGCTTCGCCGCCGAGGTACAGCAGCGCCATCAGCAGGCTCGCGAGCACGATGCCGAGCGGATGCAGCCGTCCGACGAACACGACGATGATCGCGGTGAAGCCATAGCCCGGCGACCACGTGGCCTGCAACTGGCCGATCGGGCCGGAAATCTCGCCCATGCCGGCGAGGCCCGCGAGGCCGCCGCTGATGAGCAGCGACGTCCAGATGGTTTTCTTGTCGGAGAAACCGGCGTAGCGCGCGGCGAGCGGGGCGAGACCGCCGACGTTCATCCGGTAGCCCGCGAAGCTCTTGCGCATGAACAGCCACACGAGCGGAATCGCGATCAGCGTGACGAACAGCGACGCGTTCAGACGCGTGCCGCGCAGCCATTTCCAGTGCCAGTCGCCGGAAAAAGTCGGATACAGCGCGTCGCCGCCGAACATTTCGGAGAGCGGGAAATTCATGCCTTGCGGATCGCGCCACGGGCCGCTCACCAGATAGATCAGCAATTGCGTCGCCACATACGTGAGCATCAGGCTGACCAGAATCTCGTTGGTGTTGAAGCGGCTTTTGAGCAGCGCGGGAATGGCGGCCCACGCCATGCCGCCGAGCACGCCGGCCGCCATCATGGTCGGCAGAATCCACCAGCCGGTGGCCTGATCGAAATAGATCGCGACGCCGCTCGCGGCGATGCCGCCCAGCAGCATCTGCCCTTCCGCGCCGATGTTCCAGACGTTGGCGCGATAGCCGATCGCGAGGCCGAGGCCGATCAGGCACAGCGGCGACGCTTTCAGCAGCAGTTCGGACCAACCGTTCACGCTGGCAAGCGGCTCGATGAAAAACGCGTGCATTGCCTGCAGCGGATCACGGCCGACGAGGCCGAAGATCAGAAAGCCGATCGCGAGCGTGAGCAACGCGGCGATCAGCGGCACGGCAAGCTGCATCGCGCGCGAGGGCGTGGTGCGTGCTTCGAGTCGATACGGAAGAATCATGGGTAGCGTGTCGTTATGTTGGGTTCTAGCGGTGCCGATCCGCTTCAGGCGTGCGCCGGCTGTTCCGCCGAAGGCGCCGCGCCCTCGCGGTCGCCGAACAGGCCCGCCATCCAGCGGCCGATTTCCTCGGCGTTGGTCGCGCCGGTGGCGCGCACCGGCGAGAGCTTGCCGCGCGCGAGCACCGCGATCCGGTCGCAGATGTCGAACAGTTCCTCCAGTTCCTCGGAGATCACCAGGATCGCCACGCCGCGCGCCGACAAATCCAGCAACTGCTGACGAATGAACGCCGCCGCGCCGACGTCGACGCCCCAGGTCGGCTGCGCGACCACCAGCACCTTGGGAGACTGCAATATCTCGCGGCCCATGATGTATTTCTGCAGATTGCCGCCCGAAAGACTTTGCGCCAACGCTTCCGAGCCGCCGCAGCGCACGTCGAAAGCTTCGATGCAGCGCCTCGCGAACGCGCGCATCGCGCCCGCCTTGATCCAGCCGGAATTCACCATCTGCTGCCGATGCGCGGTGAGCAGCGCGTTCTCCGACAGCGTCATCGCCGGCACCGCGCCGCGACCCAGCCGCTCTTCCGGCACGAAGCCGAAGCCGAGCGCGCGCCGCGCGCCCGCGCCGAGCCGCCCCGCCGGCTTGCCGCAGATCGTGACCGCATCGGCGCGCACACCGCGCTTTTCGCCCGATAGCGCCGACAGCAATTCGGCCTGCCCGTTGCCCGACACGCCCGCGATGCCGAATATCTCGCCGGCATGCACGCCGAACGACACGTTCTCGAGCGAGGTGCCGAACGGATCGTCGCTCGTCACCGACAACCGTTGCACGTCGAGCAGCACCGCGCCCGGCTTGTGCTCACGACGCGTGTAATCCGGCAGCGAATGACCGACCATCAACTGCGCGAGCGACGCATGCGTTTCCTCTTTCGGCTTCACGTGACCGGTCACGCGGCCGCCGCGCATCACGGTGGCGGTGTCGCACAGTTCCTGGATCTCGTCGAGCTTATGGCTGATGTAGAGAATGCTGCAGCCTTCGGCGGCGAGCCGCCGCAGCGTCTCGAACAGCTTGCGCACCGCTTGCGGCGTGAGCACCGAAGTCGGTTCGTCCATGATCAGCAGGCGCGGGTTCTGCAACAGACAGCGCACGATCTCCACGCGTTGCCGCTCGCCCACCGTCAGGCTATGCACGTGACGCTGCGGGTCGATGTCGAGGCCGTAATCGGCGGAGACTTCGCGAATACGTTTGGACAGCGTCTTCAGGTCGAAGGGCTCGTCGAGCGCGAGCGCGATGTTTTCGCCGACCGTGAGCGTCTCGAACAGCGAAAAGTGCTGGAACACCATGCCGATGCCGAGCTTGCGCGCCGCCGCCGGACTCGCGATCTCGACCGCCTCGCCTTCCCAGCGAATCTCGCCGGCGTCGGGCCGCACCGCGCCGTAGATGATCTTCATCAGCGTGCTCTTGCCGGCGCCGTTTTCGCCGAGCACCGCATGGATTTCACCCGGCGCGACGATCAACGTGACGTCGTCGTTGGCGCGCACGGCCGGGTACTGTTTGGTGATGCCCTCGAGCACCAGCCGGGGCGCCGCCTGTTCCGGCGTCGTTGCCGGCTGCGCGGCGGCGCCGTCGCTATAAGAAGAGTCGCTCATGTGTTTCCGTAGTACGTCGGTGACTGCCGGTTACAACGCGTCCGCCCGCCTTGCCGGCAGACGATCCGTCACCACAACCGGATGACGATACCTAATTCGACCCACCCAGTCGAGCCTTCAAAATTCCCGCAAACCCGCGCCACTGCTTGCTTTGCGGGTATGCCACCCTTGACGCGGTTTTTCGTCCATATTAAAACGCATATACCCACACGCCCATTCGATCAGCCAGAACATATATTTCGGAGAAGTCATGAGCCAGCAACGCGAGGCGATCGATACCTACCTGCTACGCGTCTTGCACACCCTCTTGATGGAGCGCAGCGTGACACGCGCCGCCGTCAAGCTGAATCAATCGCAACCCGCCATCAGCGCCGCGCTGCGCCGTTTGCGCGACATCACCGGCGACCCGCTGCTGGTGCGCGGCAAATCCGGCATGGTGCCGACCGAATACGGCCTGCGCCTGCTCGAACCGGTGCAGAACGCGCTGCGCGAAATCGAGCGCATCAAGTTCCAGCAGCACAACTTCGATCCGGCGACCTCGATCCGCTGCTATCGCATCGGCTGCCCGGACTACCTGAACGTGCTGTTCGTGCCGACAGTGGTCGAACGCTTTCGCCAGGCCGCGCCGAACGCGACGCTCGAATTCCATTCGCTCGGCCCCGCCTTCGACTATGAACTCGCGCTCGAGGACGGCAAGCTCGACATCGTGGTCGGCAACTGGCCCGAGCCGCCGGAGCAATTGCATCTGTCGAATCTGTTCGTCGATCAGATCGTCTGCCTGATGAGCAACGCGCATCCGTTCGCCAAACGCGGCGGGCTCACGCTCGACCAGTACCTCAATGCACCGCATCTCGCGCCGACTCCGTATTCGGTGGGCCAGCGCGGCGCGATCGACGTGCACCTCGCGCGTGAGCGCCTGAAGCGTCACGTGGTCGTCACGTTGCCGTACTTCAACCTGGCGCCGTATGTGCTGATCAAGTCCGATCTGATCTTCACGACAACGCGTCTCTTTGCCGATTACTACGCGAAGTTCCTGCCGCTCACCGTGGTGCCCGCCCCGCTCGATTTCCCGCCGATGCAGTACTACCAGTTGTGGCACGAACGCGTGCACTACTCCGACGAAGTACGCTGGCTGCGCGGTCTGGTCGCCGAGGCGACCCGGACGTTGATCGACAAGCCCTGAAACCCTGGCGCTCCGCTATCGGCATCCAGGCTGCATGCATGCCGATAACATCGCTTGCCGTTCTTGCGGTTTTACGCCGCCGCCTCGTAAAGCGTCCGCGCCAAGCGGTTGTGCCGCTCGATGACCGGTCCGAGTTCCAGCGTCGTCAACCGTCCGTCCTTCACGACTACCCTGCCGCCGATCACGCTGTAGCTCACCTGCGACGGCGCGCAGAACACCAGCGCCGCGACCGGGTCGTGCAACGCGCCCGCGAAGAGCGGCTGACGCAGATCGAACGATACGAAGTCCGCCGCCAGGCCCGGCGCCAAGGCGCCGATGTCGTCGCGACCGAGCACCTGCGCGCCGCCGAGCGTCGCGATTTCCAGGGCTTCGCGCGCGGTCATCGCATCCGGGCCGAAACCGACTCGCTGCAACAGCAGCGCCTGACGCACTTCCGCGATCATCTGCGCGCCGTCGTTCGATGCCGAACCGTCGACGCCCAATCCCACCGGCACGCCCGCAAGACGCATCCGCTTGACCGGCGCGATGCCCGACGCGAGCCGCATGTTCGAGCACGGACAGTGCGCGACGCCCGTGCCGGTGCGCGCGAATAGTTCGATGCCGGTTTCGTCGAGTTGCACGCAGTGCGCGTGCCAAACGTCATGGCCGACCCAGCCGAGGTCTTCCGCATATTCGGCCGGCGTCATGCCGAACTTCTCGCGGCTGTACGCGATGTCGTTGACGTTTTCCGCGAGATGCGTGTGCAGCGACACGCCGTATTGCCTTGCCATGACCGCCGATTCGCGCATCAGATCGCGGCTCACGGAAAACGGCGAGCATGGCGCGACCACGATACGCAGCATCGCGTAACGCCCTTCGTCGTGATACGTCTCGATCAGTCGCTGCGTGTCCCGCAAGATGTCCGCTTCACGTTCCACCACCGAATCCGGCGGCAAGCCGCCGTCTTTGCGGCCCACGCTCATGCTGCCGCGGGCCGCGTGAAAACGCATGCCGATCCGGCGCGCGGCCGCGATGCTGTCGTCGAGCCGGCTGCCGTTCGGGTAGATATACAAGTGATCGCTCGAGGTCGTGCAGCCGGAGAGCAACAGCTCCGCCATCGCGGTCAACGTCGAGACTTCGATCATTTCCGGCGTGAGGTTCGCCCACACCTTGTAGAGATTCGTCAGCCAGCCGAACAGCTCGGCGTTCTGCGCGGCGGGCAGCGCGCGCGTCAGGCTCTGATACATGTGGTGATGCGTGTTGACGAGCCCCGGAATCACCAGTTGACCGCGCATGTCCAGCACCTCGTCGGCGCTTGACGGCAACTCCGCCGTCGGGCCGACCGCGACGATGCGGTTGTCCTCGATATACAGGCCGCCGTCGCGCAGTTCGCGCCTCGCGCCGTCCATCGTGACCAGTACGTCCGCGTGCTTCACCAGCATCGTTCTTTTCGGCTCGTTGACCGCTTGCTCCATCGTCATTCGTTTCTCCGCTTCATGCTTGCCGTGCAAAGCCGTTCGAACGCGATGCGACGGCACGCTCGCCGTGCCGCCGCGTTCCGTCGAACGCCGTTGGCCCGGTTACCCAGCGTGTTTGCGCCGTCTTCGGGTGGCGCCGCGCGTGAGTCTGGTTAGGCTAAGGTTCGACTCGCGTTTGCTGCGGCGCACAGCCGTAACCTTCGACGGTCAAAATAACGCTGACAACTCGCGCCGGTGCGATACCCAACTTCACGCCGGCGATATAGTGGGTCTTTTTTGGCCCCGCTACGATCGAATCCACTGCACGGGTCGAACGAAACGGCTCGTGGCCGCTTCCAGCGGAGTGTCCGTCATGCGCCAGCTATTATCTTTCCTATCTCGCGCGCACCGACACGAACAAGCTTTTTACAATGGATGCCACGGCGCTCGCTTCATTTCGCCGACGGGTATGTAGCCACTGACGTGGAGCCTCGATCCGCCGCAACCGTATCTGGATCGGGCCGCCGCCGAAACCTCGCATTCACATAAGGAAAATTGCGAATGGGAAAGCTCACCACCCATGTGCTCGACACCGCGAACGGCCGTCCCGGCGCGGGCATCAAGGTCGAACTCTTCGCGCTCTCGGGCGACACGCGCCGCGCGCTCAAATCCACTCTCACCAATAGCGACGGCCGCTGCGATCAGCCGCTGCTCGAAGGCGACGCACTGGTCGCGGGCGAATACGAACTCGTATTCGGCGCCGGCGATTACTTCGCGTCGATCGGCGCGAAGGTGCCGGAGCCGCGTTTCGTCGACCGTGTGGTGCTGCGCTTCGGCGTGGCCGACCCCGCCGCGCACTATCACGTGCCGCTGCTGGTGTCGCCGTGGTCGTACAGCACGTATCGAGGCAGTTGAGGAAACACGTCATGGGGACGTGCGGTCCGCGTGCCCAGAACAACGGCGCCGTGCGAACTGAGCGCACCGCGTCTTTCACCCCGCATTCCGCGCGATCACGCGTTGCATGCCGATTACCCGCGCTCGGCGGGTCCCTGAAAAGGCAATCAAGGCACTCGCGTCGTCGCGCGATAAAACGAATCAGAAGTGGAGGAGTTTCATGGAAGGCTTTATCACCGACTGGCTGAATCTGGCGATTCGCTGGTTCCACGTCGTCGCCGCGATCGCATGGATCGGCGAGTCGTTCTATTTCGTCGCGCTCGACAACAGCCTCAAACCGCCGCAGGACCCGAACCAGCGCAAACGCGGCGTGTTCGGCGAACTGTGGCACGTGCACGGCGGCGGCTTCTACAACATGCAGAAGTACACCGTCGCGCCGCCGGAAATGCCGGAAGATCTGCACTGGTCGAAGTGGCCCTCGTACACCACGTGGCTGTCGGGCTTTGCACTCTTTACCGTGCTGTATCTGTTCTCGCCCACGACTTATCTGATCGACAAGAACGTGCTCGACATGGGTCCGGTGGTCGCGGTGGCCTCGGCGCTCGGCTTTCTCGCCGCGGGCTGGATCGTCTACGACTCGCTGTGCCGCATTCTCGGCAACCGGGATACGGTGCTCGGCATCTGCGTCGGCGCTTATGTGCTGATCGCGACGTGGCTCGCGTGCCATATCTTCGCGGGCCGCGCGGCTTACCTCATCATGGGCGCGATGCTGGCGACGATCATGTCGGCCAATGTGTTCTTCGTGATCATTCCGGGCCAGCGCAAGATGGTCGACGCGATGCTCAAGGGCGATACGCCGAATCCGGTCTACGGCAAGCGCGGCAAGCAGCGCTCGGTGCACAACACGTATTTCACGCTGCCGGTGGTGTTCGCGATGCTGTCGAATCACTACGCGATGACCTACACGCATCCGTACAACTGGGCGGTGCTCGTCATCATCATGCTGGCCGGCGCGCTGATCCGCCAGTTCTTCGTGATGCGTCACCGCGGCCAGGTGCTGTGGTATCTGCCGATAGTCGGCGTCGTGCTGATGTTCGGCGCGCTGTTCTGGACCATGCCCAAGCCGATGGTGCCGCAAGCGCAGGCCGCGAACGCGCCGGCGGTCAAGGTGGCCGACATCGCGCCGGTGCTGCAACAGCGCTGCGCCGCCTGCCATTCGGCGCATCCGACGATGATGGGCAGCGCGCCGGCCGGCGTGCTGCTCGATACGCCGGATGAAATCTCGCAGAACGCGCAGCGGATCTATCAGCAGGCGGTGACGTTGAAAGCGATGCCGCTCGGCAACGTCACGCACATGACCGACGAAGAGCGCATGAAGATCGCCGCGTGGTTCGAAGGCGGTGCGGTGAAGTAGTCGAATGGCCGGCGGGAGGCCCGGTTTCGGTGAGGTATGAGGCGGGTTTTTCGCGCGAGCGGGGAACCCGTTTTTATTTTGGGATTTGCGCAGCGACATTGCGTATAAATGTAGCCTTTGGGACACAAAAATCGATTTCTCCGCTGGT
The DNA here is from genome assembly GCF_052045835.1 of Paraburkholderia sp. 22099. NCBI lineage: Bacteria > Pseudomonadati > Pseudomonadota > Betaproteobacteria > Burkholderiales > Burkholderiaceae > Paraburkholderia > Paraburkholderia sp. 22099. The sequence goes on from NZ_JBQEPU010000031.1 coordinate 25,053, forward strand.
TTGTAGCCCTTGAGATACAAATTCTCGACCACGATTTGTCGCTCACGGGCTACAATAAAGATGAAATGATGAAAATTGAGGCCTTGGGGCTACAAATGACCAATCTCGCTGACGTCTCCGATATGCTGCGCGCCATACGGCGCGAAACCAGGCTCTCGCAAGAAGAACTGGCGCGCCGGGCCGGTGTTGCTCGCACTACGGTCGCACGCATGGAAACGCTCGCTAAAAACGACATGAGCGTGTCCGTCCTCGTACGCCTGCTCGAAGCGGCGGGCTACGATCTCAAGGTCGTGGCGCATGGGCACGCACGCACGCTCGAAGACATCCTCGCCGAGCAACGCATGCCGGATCAGAATTCATGAGGCTCGACGTCCAGGTGCTGGGCAAGAACGTCGCCACGCTGTTTCGCGAGCGTGACGACTATGTCCTCAAATACAACCGCGACGCGACGGCCGCCGACTTCGTCAGCCTGACCATGCCGGTGCGTGAAGAAGCGTGGCGCTGGCCGCGCGACCTGCATCCGTTTTTCCGGCAGAACCTGCCGGAAGGTTATCTGCTGAACCTGATTCGCGAACAATTCGGGCCCTTGCTCGACGGCACCGATCTCTCGCTGCTGGCCGTGGTGGGCGCGATGGGGATCGGACGCGTCACCGTCACACCCGAGGGCATGCCGCCAGGCACCGACCTGCAAGCGCTGGACGTGCGGGATATTCTGCACGGCGACAACACGGCCGAGCATTTCGCCGCATTGGTGCGCGACTACGCGCGCGCCGCCATTTCCGGCGCGGTGCCGAAGTTCATCGCGCCGCAAGCCCAGGCCCCCGGCACCTCCACGCCAATGCCGGTGACACTGGGCAAACCGACGATTCGCACGAGCCGCCATATCGTCAAAGGCTCCGACGACAACACGCCGTTTCTCGGCTTCAACGAGTTCCATTCGATGCGCGTACTCGAACGGCTCGGTGTGGCGCCGGTCGCGCGTACGCAGATGTCGGACGATGGCCGGGCGCTGATCGTCGAACGTTTCGACGTGGATGCGCACGGATTGCCGGCGTATGGTGTCGAGGACCTGTGCGGCCTGTTGGGCTTACCGCCGCATGAGAAATACAACTCCACCAGCGAAAAGATGCTCAATGCCGCGAAGGCCTATCTGCTCGATCGCGACAGCATGCGGCAGCAACTCGAACGGCTCGGCTGGCATCTGCTGACCAACTATGTCGTGCGCAACGCCGACTGTCATACGAAGAACATCGCGCTGCTCTACACGTCGGTGGACGACGTCACGTTCACGCCCGTCTACGACATCGTCACGACTCAGGCTTATCCGCGTTTCGCCGCCAACCCGCCGGGGCTTCCGATCGACGGCCGCAAAAGCTGGGCGGCCGGCAAAACACTGGAGCGTTTTTTCAACACCCGCATGGGGATTCCGCCGCGGCAATATGCGCAGATGGTCGAAGCATTGTGCGATTCGGCCGTCGCAGTCGGTCACGAGTTGATCGAAGCGGCACGCAACGAGTCGCCATGGCGCAACGTCGCCAAGCAGATGCTGCACGCATGGGACGACGGAATGACCTCATTGCGGTCGCCGAAAAAAAGCCTTCAGTTCAAGGGACTCAAACCGGCGATCGAAGCCGCCGGCTTTTCCGCACCTGAGCCGGCGGAACGCGCGCGTGAAGTAATCGGGCGCTCACCGCTACTCGCCAAGCGTGGCTGAACACGCCGATCCCGTCCATCGCCTGCGCTCACAAAAGCGAAAGCCCACGGCCTGCGCCGTGGGCTTTCGCATCAGCATCAACAACCCGCTCATTGCGCCGAAGCAATGCGCTTCAAACAGTCACCGCGCTCAACGCATCCTCGGTGAGCCACAGCGATTCAGCCAGATCCTGCTCATTCAGATTGAGCCCCTCGCCGCCGCGATCCACGACGATGAAGTCGCTCACCTCGCCCAGCGCGATCAGCGGATGATGCCAAACGCCCTTCGCATAATTGACGCCCTGCCAGCCGCTCGTCACGAATGCGCGAATCCGCTGCGCGTCGAGTTCACCCGCCGGCGCCACCACCACGAGATACGGCTTGTCGTTCAGCGGCACGAACGCCTGGCTGCCTAGCGGATGACGCTCCAGCATCGTCACCTCGAACGGCAACGTGCGCGGCTGTCCGCGAAACAGGTTCACCAGCGTGCGGCCGTTCTCGTCGGTGACGTCCACTTTCGCGAGATCGTGATAGCGGATCGTCGTGCCGAGATTGATCGGAATCTGCTTCGCGCCTTCGAGTTCGATGACGTCGCCGAATGCGGCGAACGCTTCCTTGGTCAACGGTTCGATCGCCAGCGTTTTCATCATGCGAGCGTGCCCCACAGACGCAGACGCGACACGCCGCCATCCGGAATGATGTTAAAGCGCACATGCGTGACAGGACCGAGCGCGGCGATTTCGCTTTCGAAGTCATGCTGCTTGTCCATCTCCAGCTTCTGTTCGCCGAGCAGCACCGGCCAGAACATCGCTTGCGTGACGAGCGAGCTGTCCGTGCCGCCCGTCACGTACGCGGCCTGAATCGAGCAGCGGTCGGGATAGTTACCCTTGAAGTGGGCCGTATCCACTTCGATTTTTCTGATCACGCCCGGCTGCGCCAGCGCGACGATCGCCCAGTCGTTGCCCGGTTCGCGGCGGCGGCGCGTTTCCCAGCCGTCGCCCATGTTCACGCCACGGCCCGGCATCAGAATCGTCGAGGCCGCGCCGAAATGCTGGTTGTTCGCCGCGACCAGATACGCGCCGTTTTCCATCGCGGCCAGATCGAACTGCTCGGTGCGGCTCGCGCCCGCCCAGTCGACTTGCGGCTGACCGTACACGCGCAGACGCGCGATGCCGCCGTCCGGATAAATGTTCACGCGCAGATGCGTGTACGCATTCGCGTCGCTGACTTCGTGATAGTGATGGCTGTTGCCTTGCAAGGTGGTGGACGGAACGATTTCGGTCCATTGCGTCGACTGGTTCGGCACGCCGTCCGTCACGCGCGCGGCTTCCACGGAAGCGGCCGGCGGAAAGTTGCCCGTGAAGTGGCTGGTATCGAGGTCGAGCCCCTTGATCACGCCAGCGCGCGCGAGCTTCACGATGCACCAGTCGTAGCCGGTGGCGCGCTTGCGGCGCGTTTCCCAACCGTCCATCCACTTGCCGTTGTCGTCGTACTTGCCTGGAATGAAGACGGCCGGCTCGGGATTCAGCATGCGTTCCTTCGGTGCGAAGAATTCGTCGCTGGCCTCGAGCGCCTGCGCGCCCAGACGCGGGTCCGCCAGGTTCACATAGCGGCGCGTGAATTCCGGTGCGTTAGGGTCGAGAATCGGGAGTGCCATCTTTATCTTCCTTGGTGTTGGTTGATGCCGGGAAAACGTTTCGGTTCGAGGATCGCGACGCGTGGCTAACGCGCTACGCGTCGATCAGATCGTCGAGCCGCAAACGTGCGATGCGGTAGATCTGATCGAGGCTCGCGCGCAATTCGTCGGCGCGGCTGTTGTTCACGCGCGCCTCGAAGTTCGCGATGATGCCGTGGCGGTCATAGCCGCGCACCGCGAGAATGAACGGAAAACCGAACTTCTCGCGATACGCGCGATTGAGCGCGACCAGCTTGTCGAATTCCTCCTGGGTGCATTGAGCGAGACCCGCGCCGCTTTGTTCGCGCGTGGACTCGGCCGTCAGTTCGCCGCGCACCGCCGCTTTCCCCGCGAGTTCCGGGTGAGCGTTGATCAACGCGAGCTGCTTCTCCTCGCCGGCCGTTTCGACGATGTGGGACATCTTGCGATGCATTTCGTCGATGCCGCTGAACGGCCGCTGCCGCGCGGCGATTTCCGCGACCCACGGCGAGTGCTCGAAAATGCCCGACAGCGCCGCGACGAACGCGTCGGCTGGAATGCTGTTGAGTTGCGCCAGGGTGTAGTGCATCGCCTTCATGCCGCCGCTCCGCGGCCGCCCGGTTGATAAGGATGATGGTCGCGCCAGTGCCGCGCGATGTCGACGCGCCGCGTCACCCAGACGCGATCGTGCTGTTCGAGATGATCGAGAAAACGTTGCAGCGCGCGAAAGCGCCCTGGGCGGCCGAGCAGGCGGCAGTGCATGCCGATCGACAGCATCTTCGGCGCTTCGTCGCCTTCTTCGTACAGCACGTCGAATGCGTCCCGCAGATACGTGAAGAAGTGGTCCGCGGTGTTGAAGCCTTGCGGGCTGGCGAAGCGCATGTCGTTGGTGTCGAGCGTATACGGCACGATCAGTTGCGGCACCTTCGCGCCGCCCGTTACGTCGACCTCCATCCAGAACGGCAGATCGTCGCCGTAGTAATCGGAGTCGTACAGGAAGCCGCCGTATTCCGCCACCAGACGATGCGTGTTGGGACTGTCGCGCCCGGTGTACCAGCCAAGCGGCCGCTCGCCGGTCGCGCGCTCGATCGCCTGCATGCCGAGACGCATATGCTCGGCCTCCTTCTCCGGCGACATGTCCTGATAGTGAATCCAGCGATAACCGTGGCAGGCGATCTCGTGACCGAGTTCGACAAAGGCGCGCGCCACGTCGTGATTGCGTTCGATCGCCATGCCGACGCCGAACACCGTGAGCGGCAAGCCGCGCTTTTCGAATTCGCGCAGGATGCGCCACACGCCGGCGCGCGAGCCGTATTCGTAGATCGACTCCATGCTCATGTGACGAGCCGGAAAAGACGCCGCGCCGACGATCTCCGACAGGAACTGCTCCGAGCCCGGATCGCCGTGCAGCACGCAGTTTTCACCGCCCTCTTCGTAGTTCAGGACGAATTGCACCGCGACGCGCGCTTGCCCCGGCCAGTTCGCCTGCACCGGGTGGCGGCCGTAGCCGATCAGATCGCGTGGGTAGTTCGGGTCGAGTGGCATGGTTTGACGGATGCGTGGTGACGGTACATGAAAGTCGCGCTGGATTATCGCGTGAGCTAGCGTGCGGCGAGCAGGCGGCTGACGCTGGCGCGGCGCGCAAATACCGCTCGAAAACAGCGGCAAAAGCATTTCGCGCACCCGCGACGAGTGGAACCAGTGTAGCGAAAACGCTCCGACGCGCCCATACAGCCCGGCAGATAGTGCGTGTCAGACGGAATGTATGTGCTCGCCCGGTTCGCCCGTGTTTACCCGCAGCAAACCGGCGGTCTCCGCACTCTCTTGCGCATCGACCAGAGAGACCCCAGCAGGACCGCGCGCCGGTTGCGCATTCACGTCGTCCCCGGTCGGGCTGAACGACGCCAGCGCGCCGTCGTAGCGCTTGGCCAGCGGCCGCGCATAGTCGCCGCGCTTGGCTGTCGACAGACGCAGCGCGATCAGCGCTTCGGTCCATTTGACCGCGGCCGTCACGCCCTCGATCACCGGCGCGCCCAACGCATCCTCGATTTCCGCGCACAGTTCGGCCATGCCCGCGCAACCGAGCACGATCGCGTCGGACCCGTCTTCGGCAAGCGCGCGCCGGCATTCGTCGAGGATGATGCGGCGCGCCGCCGAGCCGGGCTTGTCGAGATCGAGCACGGCCACGTCGGTCGCGCGCACGTTGCGGCAAAAGCGCTTCATGCCGTAGCGTTCGGCGAGGTGCCACGCCATGCCGCAGGTGCGCGCCAAGGTGGTCACGACGGAAAAACCCGGCGCCAGCACGCTTGCCGCGTGCATCGCCGCCTCGGCGATGCCGATCACCGGACCGCGCGCCAACTCGCGCGCCGCGTACAAGCCGGGGTCGCCGAAGCACGCGATCACGTAACCGTCGCAGCCCTCGCGCTCGCCGGCCATGACCTCGGCCAGCAAGCCGGGCGTGGCGAGCGCTTCGTCGTAATAGCCTTCGATCGACGGCGGCCCCATCGTCGGATTCACGGCGATCACTTCGGTGCCGGGCGCCGCGACGTCACGCGCGCAGCGGCCCATTGCATCCGTCATGCGTTGGGTCGTGTTCGGGTTGATCAGTTTGATGCGCATAGCGACTCCTGTTGCGTCTGCACGCACTCAGCGTGCGAGCAAGCGATAGAACAGCGCGCCCAATCCCGCGCCGATGAACCACGAAAAATTCGCCATGCCGTCGAGCGCCGGCACCATCACGCAGATCACGGCGATGAGCGCGGCGGGCAGCAACGCGGCCACCGCCCGGTAGTTGACGCCGTTGCGATACCAGTACGAGCCCGTGGGCGCCACGGTGTACAGATCGTCGAGCACGATCTTCTGACGCTTCACGAGATAGTAGTCGACGATCAAGACGCCGTATAACGGGCCGATGAAGCTACCGAGCACGTCGAGCGTGTAATGAATCACGGCCGGGTTGTTGAAGAGATTCCACGGCGTGATGAAGATCGACGCCACCGCCGCGAGCATGCCGCCCGCGCGCCAGCTAATCAGACGCGGCGCGACATTCGAGAAGTCGAAAGCCGGCGAGACGAAATTGGCGACGATGTTGATGCCGATGGTTGCAATCGTGAACGTCAAGGCGCCGAGAATCACCGCGGTCGGATAGTCGATGCGGCCCACCGTTTCGACGGGGTCCGTGATCAGTTCGCCGAACACCGGCAGCGTGGCCGCGGTCGTGATCACCGTCACCAGCGAGAAGGCGAGAAAGTTGACCGGCAGTCCCCAGAAGTTGCCGCGCTGCACGCTGCGAAAGCTCTTGCCGTAGCGGGAAAAGTCGCCGAAATTGAGCATCGGTCCGGAGAAGTACGAGACCACCAGCGAGGTCGCCGTGATCATCACCGGCACCACTTGCAGGCCGTGATATTTGACGCCGCCGAGATTGATGCCGATGTTGCGCCAGCCCGCGCGATACACCATGTAGCCCGCGAGAATGAACATCACCACGTAGACGGCGGGACCGGCGAAGTCGATGAACTTCTTGATGGTCTCCATGCCATGCCAGAACACCAGCGCCTGCAAGACCCACAGCAGCATGAAGCCGGCCCAGCCGAGCGTCGAAAGACCCATGAAACCATGATGATGAACGTCGGCATACGGCAGCAATTGCGGCACGAACTTGAGCACCACGATCACCAGCGCGCTCGAAGCCAGATAGGTCTGAATGCCGTACCACGCTACCGCGATCAGGCCGCGAATCACCGCCGGAATATTCGCGCCGAGTACGCCGAAGGTCGCGCGGCACGCCACCGGATAAGGCACGCCGTTCGCCTGGCTCGGCCTGGCGATCAGGTTGCACAGCACGTTGACGATCGTGATGCCGATCAGCAATGCGATCAGCACCTGCCAGCTCGTCAGGCCGAGCGCGAACAGACTGCCCGCGAACACATAACCGCCGACGCTGTGCACGTCCGACATCCAGAACGCGAAGATGTTGTACGCGCCCCAGGTTTGATGACGCAACGGCGCGAGGTCTTCGTTATACAGCCGCTCGCTGTAGCCGGCCGGCATCGACGAATCGTCGGGCGCGCCGGCGTCTTCGTAAGCGGGGATTGGGGGAATTGCGGGACTTCCGGGCGCTGCGCTGAACTGAGCCATGACTCCTCCTTGAGATAGGGACCATCGATAGCGAATCGAAGGACATTGCATCGGCCATGCCAGTCGCACCCTGCTCGGGCGCTATCCAGGCAGCCGTGCCGCGGGTGTCTCCGTACTTGATGTACTTGTGCTTATCGCAGCGCTCGGACCGCGGATTCCCGGCGATGCTTCGTTGCTCGAAAGCCGCTACCCACGCGCGGCGCACGCGTGCGCAAGCCGGCAGCACGCGCATCGAGCCGCCTTGCAACACTGGTGTGGTTCAGTTCAATTCAGTGCGGCGCGCACCAGCAAAGCGCGCACGCCGGCCGCTCGCCTCAGTCTCGCTCCGACTTCACTTTGGCTTCGTTCCTGGACGCGCCGTCGAGCGCGCCGAACACTTCATGCAGATCCGCCGCGCCGCGCGCGGGGCGCTCCAGCATCTTCAACTCGACGCTTTGCAGATGGTGCGCCATCAGCGCCGCCGCCTCCTTGGCATCGCCGGCGTCGAGCGCGGCGAGAATCGCTGCGTGGTCCTCGAACGAGCATGGGCTGCGTCCGAGCGACTCGTACAGCGCGGAAATCAGCGTGGAGCGCGCCACCAGTCCGTTCAGGCAGTCGCACAGCACGGTATTGCCGGTGAGCCCGGCCAACTCGGTGTGAAATTCGCCCGACAGACGAATCCACGCCGGAAAATCACGCGTTTCGAACGCCTTGCGTTCGCGGCCGATCATGCCGCCGATGTTCTTCAGGCGCCGCACGCCGTGGCCGCTGCAAATCTTTTCCACCACGGCCAGTTCGATGATGCGGCGCATTTCGAACACCTCATGCACTTCCTGCAACGACGGACTCGCGACGAACGCACCGCGGTTCGGTTCGAGATCGACGAGACGATCGGCGGCCAGTTGCGCGAGCGCTTGCCGGATCGGACCGCGCTTCACGCCGAAGACTTCGCATAACTGGGCTTCGGTCAGCTTGGCGCCGGGCGCGAGCCGATGCTCGAGGATCGCGGCGCGAATGCGTTCGGCGATGACTTCGGGCTTCGAATGACTCGCGGCGGCGGAATCTGTGTCGGACATGATGTGCGTCTCGGTATGTTGGTCATCATAGGATGGACATAAAGATTGTCAACAATTTTTATCTTGAATAGGGACAATCCGGAAGGTCTGGACGAGCGGATAGGCCGGCGGCGCGCCACGCTTGGCCCGCGCTGCTTGAGTAGGCGTTTAATTGAGCGAGGGAATGGCCGTCTATTGACGGCCGGTTTTGTCAACAATGTCGCGGGCTTTCGCAAACGCGCGCCGCCCGGCTCCGCCGACTGTCACGTCAGGTGCGGATAACCCGACAGCGTCAGCTTGAATCCGTGCGCGTTTGCGACGAGATGCGCATCCGCGCCCACCGGCAGCGTCAGCATGTTGGGAACATGCCCGAATTGCAGGCCGGTCACGACCGGCACCCCGGTCACCGATCTCACCTGCTCGATCATGGCGTGCAGATCGTAGCCGTTGTCGTACTCGTAGGATTTGCCGCCGGAGAAGTCGCCCAGCACGAGCGCCTGCTGCCGCGCGAGGATGCCGGACAAATGCAGCTGATAAATCATCCGCTCGACGCGGAACGGCTGCTCGTTGATGTCCTCGAGAAACAGGATGCCGCCCTGCACGGGCGGCATATAGGGTGTGCCGATCAGCGAGGCGAGCACGGCGAGATTGCCGCCCCACAGCGTGCCCGACACGTCGACCGCCTGCGCTTGCGGCGCGTTGCTCGTCACCGTCATGGTCGGCCTGGTCAACGCCGACCAGAAGTGCCGCATGGTGAATTCACTGGAATCTTCGGCGCCGAAATCGCTCATCAGCATCGGCCCGGCGAAAGTCTTCACGCCGGCGCGCGCCAGCAACGCGAGCTGGATCGCGGTGAAGTCGCTATGCCCGACCAGCGCGACCGGTCGGCCGCTCAGCCGCCGTTGCAAGCCGTCGTAGTCGAGGCCGTGCAGGATGCGCACCGCGCCGTAGCCGCCACGCACGGCAAGCACGATGTCGGGCAGTTTGCGCGCGGGATCGGCGAGGCGGTTCAGCTCGGCCGCGCGTTCGCCGTCGGTGCCGGCAAAGCGCTGGTAGCAGCGCTGTGTCGCCTCGACGCCCAGAACCCGATGCCCCTGCGCATGGAAGCGCTGCAACGCGCGATGCACCACTTCAGGATCGTTCGGATAACCGGACGGGGCGATCAATTCGATGGTGCGATGAACGGTCATTGGCAAGACCTGTTGGACGTTGATGTTTAGAGCGGTTTAGAGCGGCTCGGCCGGATCGGAGCCGCCGCTGGCTTCGGCGCCGCCTTCGCGACGTGCCGCGGCGCGGGCTGCCCGGCTCGCGCGGCGCCGCTCGGCAAAGAATGATTTGAGCGCCGCGCCGCATTCGTCCTCGAGCACGCCGCCGATCACCGTGGTGTGATGGTTCAGTTGCGGATTCGCGAATGCATCGACGACGCTGCCGCACGCTCCCGTTTTCGGATCGCGCGCCCCGAACACGACGCGCGCGATGCGCGCGTGCATGATCGCGCCGGCGCACATCAGACACGGTTCGAGCGTGACGTAAAGTTCGCAGCCCGGCAGGCGGTAGTTTTCGACGGCTTGCGCGGCTGCGCGCAGCGCGGCCATTTCGGCATGCGCCGACGGGTCGTGCCCGCTGATCGGATGGTTGAAGCCTTTGGCGATGACCTCGTCGCCTCGCACGAGCACCGCGCCGACCGGCACTTCACCGGCTGCGCGCGCTTCCTCGGCGGCGGCTTGGGCGAGCGCCATGAAGCGGCGGTCGCGCTCTGAAACTAGTGCGGGTGTCGCGTCGAGCGCGGCGGCCGGGTTCGGCGTGCCGGCAGCGGCGCCCGGCTCGGTGTTGGGGGGGGCGCCCGGTCCGACGAACGCGGACTCAGCCTTGGGAGTCGACGAATTCAGCGCGCCGTCGGATTCGGCGGAAGGGGAACCCGGCGCGGCCGAGCGGACAAACGGCTCGTTCACTGCGAACCCGCGTCAGCGGTATCGGGCTCGCCGGCGCGCTGCGACAGTCGTTCGGCAATGCGACGGCAATATTCGCGCGGCAGGACCAGCGGGCCGCCGCGCAGCGATTCAAGCGCCATGTCGAGCGCCAGCATGCGTGCCTGGAGACGGCAGCGAGTGACCCGGTCGCTCACGGCATTCAGTTCCGCTTGCAGATCGCGCAACGCGCGCAGCTGTTCGACAGCCGGCGGCACGAAGCCCGCGTTCTTCAAGATCCGGTTGGCGACGCGCACTTCCTCGGGCACCAGTGCATCGTCTTCGAGAGACAGCGGCGCGCCCGCGCCCGGCAAATCGTCGAACTCGCCGCGCGCGGCTGCGGCGGCAATACGCTGTTCGACTAACGCATCAAGCAATTTCATCGGCAATCCACTACGTTGCGGCCCACGCATTCTATCAGGGAGCGCACGGGCGGTTTCGCCTGTTCGACCGGAGAAATCCGCTGGACTTTCGGATTTCGCGTAGGTGAGTGGCGGCAAGCGTGAACTAGGCTGCGGGGTTCGCGGCCGCGCCGCTTTTCTTGCGTCAACCGGCGCGGCTCTCACTACCGCTTACCCCTGATAAGAGTCATGTACGCCATGCAATCTGGAACGTTCGAGCTACCCGCCAGCAATACCCTTACCGCTTCCGCCGAAAGGCGCCCGCGCCCCGCCGCATTCACTGTCGGCCTCGGCAAGCCGGCTTTCCGATCATGCCTGCGTGTGATGCTCGCCGCGGTGACGATGTCGGTCGCGTTGTCCGGCTGTGGCGTGTTCTGCGGCGGCGCGGGCGGAAGCGGCGGCGGCTTTGCCGGCGGTTGTGCAACCGGCGTGCGGTTCTAGGCGGGTGCGCCGCCGGCCAACCTCGTCAGACGGACAGGCCGGCGCGCCGTGAAGTGGGCGCGAAGTGGGCGTGAAGTCGCCGCGCGCCATTACTTCGCCCCTTTCAACGACCAGCGCGCCAGCGCAATATGCCGCGTGCGTCCAAGCAAACTGTGTATCAACGCGAACTCCCGTACGTTCCAGCAGACCGGCTCGATCGGGCGCGCCGCGCCCCAGGGCATGCCGTAAGCCAGCGTGACATGCGGCGTATAAGGCGCGGCCGGTGAATGCGCGCGGCCGCCGAAACCGATGTTTTGCAATGCCTCTGCGAGCGCGTCGTGAAGCGCATGAAGCCCGACGACGCCCTCGCTTCCTACCAGCACCAACGGCCCCGGCCGCGGCTTCGACGCAAAGCTCGTTACCGCGTCGAATTCGACCGTGAACGGCTCCATGCTGATCGAAGCGGCTGCCCGCATCGCGGCGTCGACGAGTGCTGGCGGCAAACCACCCGCGAAATTCCCCAAGTGCTGCAAGGTGACGTGCAAGCGGCCAGCCCCGAGCGGTTTGCTTCTCGCGCGCGTCTGTCCGCAGAGCTGCCGCGCGAGTTCGGAAATGCCGCCCGCCGTGCGCGTGTCGGGAAAGACGGCGAAGAAAAGCCCGTCCGTCGGCGGGGGCGGCGCCTCGAGCCCGGGCAGCCAGAGTTGTTCAGGCATGTTGCTCCTGACTGGATGAAGCCGGCATGAGGATGGATCTCCATTGAGTGTGCGAGCATGGCCGCGCGTAGTTGATTCGGCTGAGCCGATTGCGCGAGGTTCGACCAACACTGTACATACAGACAGTAGTAGCGGCAATGGGGACAGTGGAAAGCTGTCATGTCGGCGGTTCGCGAGGATGAACGTGAACCGCGGTCGGCACAGCAAGCCTGGGCTTGCGGCGGCATGCGGCCTTGAACCGTCTTAGCCGACGATGACGATCTATCCCACCTCGACGCGCGCGCAGTACGCTTCGATGGTCCGCCTCCACGTTGACCAAGCCAGGCTCCGTTCCCGTTAAGCCAGTCATACAGCGAAGGCCGCGAGCATGACTACGCCGCGCGTTCCGGTGCCAAAACCTATCGATCCCCGCACTCCGATTATTTTTCCAGACTGGCGCTCGGTTTATTGGCTTTGTTAGATGCATGTCGTCGCTCCGCAAAATGACAGCCAACTAACAAACAGCAAGCGCCTTATGCCGCCCACTTTCGCGCAAACGGTCGAAGCACGCTTCGCCGAACTCACGCCCACTGCAAAGCGCATCGCCAGCTATCTGCTCGCGAATCTCGACCGGCTCGGCCTCGAGACCGCCGATCAGATCGCGCAGCAAGCCGGCACGAGCGGCATTTCAGTGGGCCGCTTCCTGCGCAGCGTCGGCTACCGCAATCTCGACGATTTGAAACGCGAACTGCGCGGCACGCACCGGGACCGCCCGTGGATGATCACCGACCGGCTCGACGCGTTTCGCCGCGCATCGGGTGAACACGGCGAAGCCGCGCACGCGCGGCAGGCACCGCAAACGGGAAACCCTGTCACACCCAGCCCCGCCCTCGCCCACTCGCTCGACCTCGAGATCGGCGCGATCCAGCACGTCTACCAGCTCGCGCAATCGCCGACCTTCGCGCGCGTGGCCGAGCGCATTTCCAGTGCGGATGCCGTCTACATTCTGGGCATTCAATCGACCCGCGGCATCAGCAACGCCTTTTACAGCTACCTCGAATATATTCGCCCGCGCGTCTTCTATTCCGACGGCATGTCCGGCTCGTACGTCGATTCGCTGAACTCGGAATTCGCGTCGCCGTATCTGATCGTCACCGACACGCGCGCCTACTCGATGATCGCGCGCCGCTATTGCGAGGCCGCCACGCGCCGCGGCCTGCCCTTCGCGCTCGTCACCGACATCTATTGTCCGTGGGCGAGGGATTTCGCCGCCGATCTGCTGCAGGTGAAAACCGACGTGGGCCAGTTCTGGGACTCGCTCGCGCCGCTCACGTGCCTGTTCAATCTGCTCATCACCGCCATCGTCGAGCGGCTCGGGCCGACGCTGGACGAACGCGTCGCGCGCAATCGCGAACTGCAAGGCGAACTCAACCAGTTCGATCTTTGAACCTTCATTCACCGCTCATGACCGACCACCGACTCATCGAGATCACGCCCGCGACGCATGGGGTCGACATCGACCTCGTATACGCGACGCACCGCAATCTCACCGGCAAGCCGATCTACCGAGCCGCGCACTGCCTGCTGCTGGAACCGGCCGAAGCCGCATTGCGCCGCGCCGTGCAACTCGCGCGCCACATCGGGACGACGCTGCGCATTTTCGACGCCTACCGCCCGCCGCAAGCGCAACAGGTGCTGTGGGACTTCCTGCCGGACCCCACCTATATCGCCGACCTCGGCCGCGGCTCGAACCATAGCCGCGGCACGGCGCTCGATGTGACGCTGGTCGATGCGAACGGCGAGGCGCTCGACATGGGCACCGGCTTCGACGCGATGACCGTCGAATCCGAGCACTTCCACGCCGGCTTGCCCGAGCCTGTCCAGCGCAATCGCATGCTGTTGCTCGGCGTGATGCATGCCGCGGGCTTCATGCACATCAAGAGCGAATGGTGGCACTACGAGTTGCCGGGCTCGCTGGCCTTGCCGCTGATCGACAACAGCGAAAGCGGTCCATTGCGCCTGATGTAGTCACATCGTATTTGCAGGTCCGCATCTTTCTTGCCGTTTAACCATTCCTCACGGAGCGAGTATGAAACTGGTTTTGCGCAATGCGCTGGCGGTGGCCGCCGTCGCGTCGGCTTTGGCGCTGTCGGTGGCGGGCGGTGCCGCCCATGCGGCGACGCCGAAGGACATGTTCGTCATGGCGACGCTGCTCGACGAATTCACCACGCTCGATCCGGGCGAAATCTACGAACTCGTGCCGGAAGAATACGTGGCGAATACGTATGACCGGCTGGTGCGAGTCGATTTGCGCGATCCGTCGAAGTTCAACGGCGATGTCGCGCAATCGTGGACGGTCAGCCCCGACGGCCTCACCGTCACCTTCAAGATTCGCCCGGGCCTCAAGTTCCACTCGGGCAATCCGCTCACCGCCGACGACGTCGCGTGGTCGATCCAGCGCGCCGTGCTGCTCGACAAGGGGCCGGCGGCCGTGCTGCAAGGCATCGGCCTCGCGAAAGACAACGTGCTGCAACGCGTGAAGAAGGTGGACGACAGCACCGTCAGCGTGACGACCGATCAGAAATACGCGCCCACGTTCGTGCTCAACGTGCTGGGCTCCTGGCCCGCCTCGGTGCTCGACCAGAAGCTCCTGATGTCGCATCAGAAAGGCAACGACTTCGGCAACGACTGGCTGCGCACCAACGAGGCGGGTTCCGGCGCGTACAAGCTGGTCAAATGGACCGCGAACGACAGCATCGTGCTGCAACGCTTCGACGGCTACCGGGTGCCGCTCGCGATGAAACGCATCGTGTTGCGCCATGTGTCCGAAGCGGCGAGCCAGCGTCTGCTGCTCGAAAACGGCGATGTCGACGTGGCGCGCGGCCTGAGCCCCGACGACCTCGCGACGCTCGCCAAAAGCGGCAAGGCGCGCGTGACGGCGGTGCCGCAAGCGACGCTGATGTATCTCGGCCTGAACGTGAAGAACCCGAACCTCGCGAAGCCCGAGGTACAGGAAGCCATGAAATGGCTGATCGACTACAACGGCATCCAGAATCACGTGGTCAGATCGACTTACAAGGTGCACGAAACCTTCTTGCCGGAAGGCTTCCTCGGCGCGCTGAATGCGAACCCGTACCAGCAGAACGTCGCGAAGGCGCGGGCCCTGCTCGCGAAAGCCGGCCTCGCCAACGGCTTCACCGTGAAGATGGATGTGCGTAACGACTATCCCTACAACGAGATCGCGCAGGCCGTGCAGGCGAATCTCGCGCAAGGCAACATCAAGGTCGAGATCATTCCGGGCGACAACAAGCAGACCCTCGCGAAATATCGCGCCCGTCAGCACGATATCTACATCGGCGAATGGTCCGCGGACTATATCGACCCGCACAGCAACGCCCAGGGCTTCACCTGGAATCCCGACAATGGCGACGGCTCCAGCTACAAGATGCTCGCGTGGCGCAACGCCTGGGATATTCCGCAACTGACGAAAGAGACCAACGCCGCACTGGCCGAACCGTCGAGCGCGAAACGCCCGCAACTGTACCAGGCGATGCAGAAGGAAGTGCTGGCGCAATCGCCCTTCGTCATCATGTTCGAGAAGGTCGCGCAGGTGGCGTACCGTCCGGGCGTGAGCGGTCTCGAAGTCGGCCCGATCAACGACCTCGTGTCGTATCGCGATCTGAAGAAGCAGTAAGCGCGACAGCCTGAAGCGCGGCTTCGCGGCATTCGCCGCCGCGCTTCGGGCAAGGAAAAATCATGTCCACTCCGATTACACCCGTTGGCGCATTCGACCGCGTGCGCGCGCTCGCCGCCGATCGCGGCAGCGTGCGCTGGATCTTGCGCCTGCTACGCTGGGCGCTCACGCTGCTGATCACGTTTGCCGGCCTGCTCGCGGTGACCTTCGTGATCGGCCGCAAGGTGCCGATCGATCCGGTGCTGGCGGTGCTAGGCGACCGCGCCTCCGCGCAAGCGTATGCCGCAATGCGCGTCGAACTCGGCCTCGACAAGCCGCTCGCCGTGCAATTCCTGATCTACGTGCGCGACGTGCTGCACGGCGATCTCGGCATGTCGCTGCTGACGGCGAATCCGGTGATCGACGACATCAAGCGCGTCTTTCCCGCCACCCTCGAACTCGCCACGCTCTCGACGCTACTCGGCGTGCTGGTCGGCGTGCCGCTCGGCGTGATCGCCGCGGTTCGCCATAACCGCTGGATCGATCACGTCGCGCGTTTCGTCGGCCTGATCGGCAGTTCGGTGCCGGTGTTCTGGCTCGGTCTGATGGGCCTGCTGCTGTTTTACGCGAAGCTGCATTGGGTGTCCGGGCCCGGCCGCATCGACCCGGTCTTCGACGGCATGGTCGACACGCACACCGGCAGCCTGCTGCTCGACGCGCTGATCGCCGGCGAATGGGACGTGTTCTTCAACGCCGTGTCGCATATCGCGCTGCCCGCCGCGATTCTCGGTTATTACTCGGTCGCCTATTTGAGCCGCATGACGCGCTCGTTCATGCTCGACCAGTTAAGCCAGGAATACATCACGACGGCGCGCGCGAAAGGTTTGCCGGAGCGCCGCGTGATCTGGCGTCATGCGTTCGGCAATATCGCCGTGCCGCTCCTCACCGTGATCGCGCTCGCCTACAGCTATCTGCTCGAAGGCTCGGTGCTCACCGAAATCGTATTCGCGTGGCCGGGCATCGGTTCCTACCTGACGGGCGCCTTGCTCAACGCCGACATGAACGCCGTGCTCGGCAGCACGCTCGTGATCGGCATCACCTTCATCGCCCTCAACCTGCTGACCGACGCGCTCTATCGCGTGTTCGATCCGCGTGCCCGCTGAGATTCAGGAGAGTCACGCCGTGCTTCCTTCCACCGACGATTCAACGCAGGACTGGCCGATGAACGCCCCGCCCCGACGCTGGAAAGCCTGGCTGCTGAGCGACACGCCAGGCTCGCGCAAACAGGCCGCGCTCGGGCTCGCGTACCGGCGCTGGCGGCGTTTCGCCGGCAATCCGCTGTCGGTGTTCGGCCTCGCGATCCTGACGCTGCTGATCGTCGTCGCGGCGCTGGGACCGCTGCTCGCGCCGCACGATCCGCTGCAACAGGTGCTGGCCGACCGTCTGCTGCCGCCGGGTTCCGCATCGCATTGGCTCGGCACCGATCAACTCGGCCGCGATATTCTTTCGCGCCTGATCGACGGCTCGCGTCTCACGCTGTCGATCGCCATTCTCGTGGTCGTGATCGTGGTGCCGGTCGGCCTGGCGGTGGGGACCACGGCGGGCTTCTTCGGCGGCTGGATCGATAACGTGCTGATGCGCATCACCGACATCGCCCTCGCCTTTCCGAAGATCGTGCTGGCGCTCGCCTTCGCCGCCGCGCTCGGCCCCGGCGTCATCAATGCGGTGATCGCGATTTCGATTACCGCGTGGCCCGCCTATGCGCGGCTCGCGCGCGCCGAGACGCTGCGCATCGTGCAGGCGGATTTCATGCACGTCGCGCGTTTGCAGGGCGCCTCGCGCCCGCGCTTGCTGCTGCGCTACGTGGTGCCGCTGTGCTCGTCGTCGGTGATCGTGCGCGCGACGCTCGACATGGCCGGCATCATCCTGACGGTCGCCGGCCTCGGCTTTCTCGGCCTGGGCGCGCAGCCGCCCAGCCCGGAATGGGGCTTCATGGTGGCGTCGGGGCGCAACGTGCTGCTCGACGCCTGGTGGGTCGCGACGATTCCCGGCTTCGCCATTCTGCTCGTGAGCCTGTCGTTCAACCTGCTCGGCGACGGCTTGCGCGACGTGTTCGACCCGCGCCACGGAGGATGAAAATGAACGCCGATACCAAGCGGGCTCTGTGCGAAATCGACGATCTGCGCGTCGGCTTTCGCGGCCACGACGGCAGCTTGACCGAAGCCGTGCGCGGCCTTTCGCTCACCGTCAATAAAGGCGAACGGCTCGGCATCGTCGGCGAATCGGGTTCGGGCAAATCGCTGACCGGGCGCGCGTTGCTCGGCTTGCTGCCGGCCGCCGCGCAATGCACGGCGAAAACGCTGCGCTTCGACGGCCAGGACCTGCTCGCCATGCCGCCGGGCAAACGGCGCCGCCTGTGCGGCCAGCAGATGGGCATGATCCTGCAGGACCCGAAATATTCGCTCAATCCGGTCATGACCGTGGCGCAGCAGATGCGCGAGGCGTTCGCACTGCACGATCCCAAACTGGGCCGCAAGGCGATGCGCGAGAAGATCGTCGCAGCGCTCGCCGCCGTGCATATCCGCAACCCCGAACGGGTCGCGGATGCGTACCCGCACGAACTGTCCGGCGGCATGGGCCAACGCGTGATGATCGCGATGATGGTTTCCTCGGGACCGCGATTGCTCGTCGCCGACGAACCCACGAGTGCGCTCGACGTGCTGGTCTCCGTGCAGGTGCTCGGCATTCTCGATGAAATGATCGCGAAGCACGACACCGGCCTGATCCTGATCAGCCACGACTTGCCGCTGGTGATGTCGTTCTGCGACCGCGTCGTGGTGATGTACGCGGGACGCGTGGTCGAAACCTGCGCGGCGCGCGATCTGGCGCAGGCGCGGCATCCCTATACGCGCGGCCTGCTGGCCGCCAACCCGCCGCTTATCGACCCGCCGGACGAATTGCCCGTGCTCGCGCGCGATCCGGCATGGCTCACGCAATCCACCGGAGCTGCGGCATGATCGACGTTCAGCAGGCGCAAATCCGCTTCAAGACGAAAACCGGCTATTTCGACGCCGTGAAGGACGCCAGTTTTCAGGTCGGCGAGGGCGAGGTATTCGGCCTTGTCGGTGAATCCGGCTCCGGCAAGTCGACCGTCTTGAGGGCGCTGTCGGGACTCACGCCGTTGGCCGGCGGCCGCATGCGGGTCGGGCGGCATGTCTTGGGCGAGAAGATCGACCGCTCGTTCCGGCGTGACGTGCAAATGGTGTTTCAGGACCCGTACGCGTCGCTGCACCCGCGCTTCACCGTTGATCAGACGCTGCGCGAGCCGCTGGCGATCAACGGCATCGACCGTCAGGAAGAACGGATCGCGCAAGCCTTGCTCGAAGTCGGGCTCGGGCCCGCGTTCCGCTTTCGTTATCCGCATCAGCTTTCGGGCGGCCAGCGTCAGCGTGTGGCGATCGCGCGTGCGCTGATCGTCGAACCGCGCGTGCTGCTGCTCGACGAACCCACCTCCGCGCTCGACGTTTCCGTGCAGGCGGAAATTCTCAATCTGCTGCAGCGCCTGCATCGTGAACGCAGGCCGACCATGGTGCTGGTCAGCCACAACCTCGCGGTGGTCGGCTTTCTCTGTCAACGCGTCGCGGTGATGCGCAACGGCGAGATCGTCGAGGAGCGCGCGATCGGGCAGATTCGCGCGCAGCAGGTCGAGCACGACTACACGCGCAGCTTGTTGCTCGCCACTGATGGGTATCGGCGCCAGGCGGTTGAAGTCATCGGCGTGGATGCGGCTTTGTAGGTTCGCGGTTTGGGGGCATGAGGAGACCGTTCACCGGGCTGCTAGTGTCGCGACCTCACCCCGTCGTTGCCACCGCGACGCCCCAGCCAACCAGCAGCAAGCCCTCCGCAAACGGAAGCCATCGCGCTTGCGGCAGCATTTTTTCGAGCATCACGTAGATCGACAAAGCGGCAACCCAGAGCACGTTCATGACGCCGAACACGAAGAGCAACGCCATCAGTGCGCCGCAACAGCCGACGCAATACGCCCCATGTCGGAACCCCATGATCCAGGCACCGGCGCTGCCGTCGCGCCATTCGTTCAGAAGAAAACCGAGCGGCGAAGCACACTTGCTAAGGCACGCGTGCTTTAAGGGTGTGAGTTGGAAGACGCCGGCAATGATCAGCAACGCGCCCGCAAGCAGCGGGGTTGCGCTCACCATCATCGGTGTAACGAGACGGGCTTCCAGCAGGCCCCACTGCGCGAGCGTCGCCAACAGGCTGAAGCCGGACCACACGGCCAGGTAGCCGAGAACAAATACGCTCGTGTGCGCATACGGCAGTCGTTGCGCACGCCGCTGACGGCTCAGGAACGCGAAACTCAAAACCATCGGCACGATTGACGGGAGCATCATGGCCGCCATCATGATGGCCCACATCGCCAGCACCAGCAGCAGATCGATGGCGCCCCAGTCCGTCATGCGCGGCATGATGACCATGGCGGCGCCCGCGTCCATGTGCTCCATGCCCCAACTCATGTTGAGCAGGTAAATCCACGCGAGCGTCGCGGCGGCCGCGAGTCCCGACAGAACGATCACGCGGTCGCGCACCGGGAGCCGTCGCGTCGCGAAGCCACTGTCGAAACCTCGCTCAGCCATGGTAGGCGAACGGAGAATAGAAGCCGTTCCGATCCGAGATCTCTCTGGAAAAACCGTGGTCGGTAAAGCGAAAGCGCGTCGATTTCCCGATCACCGCCGCAAATCCGGGGACTGGGGTCAGCGGGTGATTGCTGATGGTGACGTCGCCTCCGTCCTGCCCGGACAGCGCTTCGATTTCCATGTCCGCGACATCGGGTATGCGAAGGCTGCGACGTTTTCCGTCGAGTTGATAGTCGATCGCGACCGGTTTGACGCCCATGACTTCGCCAATCATCGGGCCCAGCGCGGAAAGCGGCCCGCCAGCTTGACCGGAGAAGATCTGACCCAACGCCTCTTGTTGCTTCGGCGTCCCGCGTTCGTCGAGATAAAGCGCCACCCGCCACTTGTTTTGCAGCATGTGACCCGGCGAATACGCAAAGAGCGCGATGTTGAGTCCGTCCAGCGTCACGCCGGCGAACTCGCCTTGATCGACGTGCCAACCGATCAGCGCCGCGCAGTCTCCATCCGACGGCGGGCCGAGACAAACGCAACTGCACGGGGCGTAGCAGTTGCAGCTCTCGAAATACGTACCGGCAACCTTCCAGCTCTCGGCCATGGCGCTCACCTCCGTCGTTGGGATACGGGCACAGGGCGTTCGCGTTTACGGAATTCAGGCATGGCGCGTTTGCGCCCGTCAGTGGCGATTGCGGACGCCGAACCCGGCGAGCGAATCCATTCAAGTCTAGGTCAAAATGGCCGGGGGGCGTTCGCTTTTGCGATGGGTAGCTCGTCCCTTCACGGCGGTGACGAAGCAACAACCGGGCGCGCTCACGCGTTCGGATCGCTCGGATCGCTCACGCTGCTGTTCGGCGTCCGGGCCAACGGCTGCCGCCTCACGACAGAGCCGGCACAAGCTGTCTCCTTCACGAAAAGCGGTTCAACTCGGTTTCATCACACAACAGCCGCGGATGCCGCGGGTCCGCGATGTCGATCTGGTGCCACGCGATCCGATGACTCCGGGAGCGGCGCCTGTGCAGCATCGCTTCACGCAGCAGCCGCGGCAGCAGCCCCACGGCGAGGCGCTCGAGCAGCGCATCCGAACCCATGTGAAATTCGCTGATCACCCATGCGTCCGCATCACGTATGACGTGAATCGCTTCGACATGTCCGAGCGGCCTGCCGTCTCGCGACAGCACACGCCGGCCGAGCAAAAGATCGACGTTGACCTGCGTCATTGCAGCCACCTGGGAAGGCGCTCGACGACGTGCTCGCGCAGCCAGCGCTGCCAATCGTCGAGGGGCGTGTCGTTTATGTCGATGTCGATGTCGACCTCGATGTCGACCTCCATGAGGCGGATACGGCTCCACGCAATCCGATACGGCTCGGCATGGCGTGCGCCGCCGATCTTCGCGGCGAGCCGCGCGACCCACCGCGCGGTGCGCTCGCCGACGCGCCGCGCGATCGCTACCGAGCCGATCTCGATCGCAATCACTTCCGGCGGCCGGCCGGGGCGCAGTTCCGCGACGATGCCGTCGACCCGGCCCATCCTGACGGAGTGGCGGTCCACCACCTGCTTGTCGAGCACGTCCCGCACGATGTCCATCATGCGCCTCCCAATACCTGTAACGGCAGCGCGACGATCGCCAGCACGAAGGCGAGCACGATGATCGCGACGACCACCGTATTGGAAATCGCGCCGTTGCGGTGGCGTCCCACATAGCCCTCGTCGTTCATCAGCACCAGAAACGGAACGACGGTGAGCGGCAGGCTTACCGCTGTCAGCGCCATCGAGAACACGGTCAGTTTGAGCGGGTCGACGCCCGCGGCGATCGGGATCGCACTGATCGCGAGCGCGCACGTGTAGACGAGGCAGAACCCCGGATCGTCCCGGGGCTTGCGGTTTTCGCCCCAGTTCCAGCCGAAGCCCTGTGCAAATAAATACGCCTGCTCCAGCGCAATCTGCAAGATGGCGCCTAAGCACGCGAACGCGAGCGACGCGATGAACAGCACGAAGCCCCAGAAGCCGAAGACCGCGACCAGCAGCAGCGGCAGTTGGTGGTAGTCGTCGACGCGCGTGATGCCGTGTGCGGAAAACACATACGCCGCGGCAACCAGCACGGCCAGCGAAATACAGCCGCCGAAGGTCATGCCCAAAGTGGCGATCGCGCGGTTCGCGCCGAGATAGCCTGAGTCCCACTGATCTTCGACCGCGCCGGACGAATAGAACAGGAACAGCGACGGCGTGATCGACGCGCCGAGGATGCTGACGACGATGAACCAGTAGTTCGCCCGATCATGATGCGGCACGCTGGGCAGCACGCCTGCCGCCACCTGATGCCAGTCCGGTTTGAGCGTGACCGCCGCGGCGACGAAGCTCAACGTGACGAGGCCGAGCAGCGACACGCCTTTTTCGATCAGCCCGAAGGTGCCTCGCCACAGCGTGAACCACGCCAGCAGCGCGACGGGCAGCGCCCACCACGGGTGCTTCAGCCCAGTGGCCATCTCGAGCGCAACACTGACGCCGCCGATTTCCGCCGACAGCACCAGCGTGTTCACGATCAGCACCGCGACGAACGGCAACAGGAAGAACTTGATGCCGAAGCGGTCGCGAATGCCCGCGGCGATCGTATGCTGGCTCACCGCGGCAAAGCGGCCCGCCATCTCGGTCAGAAAGATGATGCACAGCGTGCCGACGACAATCGGCCAGACCAGTTGCAAGCCGAACGCCGCCCCGCCCTGCGCCGCGGTCGACAGCGATCCCATCTCCAGAAAGCCGCCCACGCTCGTGACGACGCCAAGGGAGATTTCGAATATTTTTTTCATCCCATCCGGCTCCGTCTGAAGACACCCGTGCCTTAGCATCGTTCGTTCCTGCTCGCCGCGAGCGTCGATGCAAGGTGGTATCTTCCCGCGCATTTCACGTCAATGCAGCATGTCCTGGATCCGGTAGTACGCACCGACGAGCGGCAGCATCCAGCGGCGTGCGGCATGGGCCGGCACCGGCGGCCAGGGCAGCGCGCGCCACGGGTTCGCAGCGGGCGAACCGGACATCACGTCCGCCATCACGCGCCCCATATGCGTGGACATCTGCACGCCGTGCCCGCTGTAGCCCATCGAGTAGTAGAGCCCGTCATGCTGTCCGGCGCGCGGCAGCCGGTCGACGGTCATGTCGACGAGACCGCCCCAGCAATAGTCGACCCGCGTTGCAGCCAGTTCTGGAAAGTACTTCGCAAGGTTGGCCTGCAGCACACGGCCGCTCTTCGCATCCGAGCGCCGGTCCGACATCGCGAATCTGGCCCGCCCGCCCCACAGCAGCCGGTTATCCGGCGTCACACGAAAGTAGTTGCCGATGTTCAGCGAGGTCACATAGTTGCGCCGCCGAGGGAAGAGCGCGTCCAGTTGCCGCGTGGAAAGCGGCTCTGTCACCACGATGAAACTGCCGACGGGCGCCATCCGTTGCTGGAACCATTGCAGCGGCCCTTGCCGCGACGGTCCTGTCGCCACCAGCACCTTGTCGGCCAGAATCACGCCGCGTGCGGATGTGACCTCGAAGCGGCCGCCGTCGATGCGCTTCATCTGCGTCACGGCCGCATGCTGGAAGATGCGGGCCCCATGACGCGCCGCGGCCTGGGCGAGCCCCACGCCGAACTTGCCCATGTGCATCTGCGCGCCATTGCGTTGCAGCAGTCCGCCATGGAAACTTTCTGAACCGACTTCGCTGCGCACTCGTGCCGGCTCGATCAGTTCGATATCCTGGTCGACTTCACGATGCAACACTTCATAGGTCCGCGCGAGCTTGTCGAAGTGCTTCGGCTTCACCGCGAGTTTGAGCTTGCCGCAACGCACGAAATCGCAGTCGATCCGATGCTGCGTCACGATCGATTCGACCGTCCGCACCGCGCTTTCGTACGCGCGATAAAACGCGCGAGCCTGTTCGAGCCCGACGCTCCCCGCGAGCGACGCAAAGTCCTGCGCCACGCCGGTGTTGCACTGCCCGCCGTTTCGCCCCGATGCCTGGCCCGCGATCCGCCCCGCCTCGAGCACGGTGACCGACACGCCGCGCGTGGCAAGTTCGAGCGCGGCCGATAGGCCCGTAAAGCCGCCTCCGATCACGACCACATCACTGCGCCCTTCCACGGGACCGTCGGCGCCGTCCTTGAATTCGGGAGCCGTGTCCAGCCAGTACGAATCTAGCTTCATTGAATTTTCGATTGAATGCCACGACGCAGACCGCCTCGCCAGCGAGGCCTTCGCAGCGAGCCGGTCACCGGAACGATCAGCAACCTGAACGGCCTACTTCAAGCCGACCACCACGCATATTCGGCGAACGAAAAGCCCATCATCGCGCCGGTCGGAATCGAGCCAAGCCCCTTGAGGCGCTTGTCGTTCGCATCGAGCAGACTGATGAACGACGGGATGCCGATACCGCCCTCGTCCGTCACGAGCGCCTGCATTTCGCCGTACATCTGCTTGCGCTTCGCGTCGTCGGTCTCGGCGCGCGCGCTCACGAGCAGTTGATCGAACTTCGGATCCTTCCACGCCGACTCGTTCCACGGCGCGTCGGATTCGAAGAACTGCGTGAACAGCACGTCCGCGCTCGGCCGCGGATTGATGCTGCCGAAGCCGAGCGGGTGCTTCATCCAGTGATTCGACCAATAGCCGTCCGCGGGAACGCGGTTCACGCTCAGGTTCACGCCGATCTTCGCGGCCGTTTGCTGGATCAGTTGCGCCATTTCGACGGAGCCGTTCGCGTCCGTGGTGGCGTAGATCGGCGGCAACGTGGTTCCGACCGCGCCGGCCTTCTGCATGTAGAACTTCGCCTTGTCGAGGTCGAACTTGCGTTGCGGCAACGAGGCATTGAAGTACCGATGACCCGGCGGAATCGGCTGATCGTTGCCGATCACCGCATAGCCGAGAAAGACCGCGGAGCGGATCTGCTCGCGATCGAACAGGTACTTCATGCCCTTCACGAAATCAGGGTTGCCCGTGAACGTGTTGTCGCGGCGCATGATCAGGTCGGTATAAAGCCCCGACCGGGTCTCCTTCATTTCGTATCCCGGCGTCGCGGCGATACGGCGTGTCGAGCGCGG
This sequence comes from Paraburkholderia sp. 22099, assembly GCF_052045835.1. Taxonomy (NCBI): domain Bacteria; kingdom Pseudomonadati; phylum Pseudomonadota; class Betaproteobacteria; order Burkholderiales; family Burkholderiaceae; genus Paraburkholderia; species Paraburkholderia sp. 22099. The sequence goes on from NZ_JBQEPU010000031.1 coordinate 50,444, forward strand.
GTCGACCGAGTTGATCAGATGAACGTCGCCGGCGAGCAGCGCGCTTACACGCGCCGCGTTGTCGCTGATGCTGATCAGCTCGATCTGATCCAGATACGGCTGCCCCGGCTTCCAGTAGTTGTCGTTGCGCACGCCGATCGTGCCCGCGCCCGGCTTGAAGCTCTTCAGCTTGTAGGGACCGGTGCCGATCGCCTGGTTGAAGTTGCTCGTGCCGTCCTTGACGATCACCAGTTGCGGGGTCGCGAGAATCACCGGCAAGTCGGCGTTCGGCACCTGCAGCGTCAACGTCACTTCGTTCGGTCCACTTGCCGTCACGCTCGTGAACTGATCGGCGAGTGTCTTCACGCGCGAGGCCGTTTGCGGGTCCTTGTGACGCGTCAGCGAATAGACCACGTCGGCCGGCGCAAGCGGCTTGCCGTCGTGAAAGGTCACGCCCTGGCGCAGCTTGATGATCCACGTTTTCGCATCGGTGCTGGAGACCGATTCAGCGAGATTCATGCGCGGCGTCAGGCTTTCGTCAAGCTGCGTGAGGCCGCTGTAAAACATGAAGAAGCGGATGTAGTCGCCGCCGGTCGAGCCCGCTGCCGGATCGAGCGTATCCGATACGGAACCCGCGTCATAGGCGACACGAATGCTGCCGCCTTTCTTCGGAACCTCGGCGGCGAGCGCGCCGGGCGCCGCCGTGAGGAGTCCGCCGCCGGCGGCCATCATGCCGGTTCCGGCCAACATGCGCATCATGTCGCGGCGGCTGATGCCGCGGCTATTCGTTTCGTCGTTCATGTTCAGGGCTCCGCGGATGTAAATGAATCAGGCAACGTTCTCTTGTGAAGTCTCGTCAGCAGCATCGTATGCCGGCACAAAACGCGTAAAGCGCCGACAAAAAAAGGCAGACGGCATAAACAAACTGTTCCGGCGCCGCCAACGCGGCAATTTGCATGGTTGCCGGTTTCGCGCCGACGACCTGCCATGGACCGGGTGCTGTCAGGCGCTAGCCGGCGCCTTCGTATCGAGCAACTGCGGATAGCGTCGCAGCACTTCGTCATACAGTTGCGCGATCACTTGCGGCCCCGGCGCCAAGGTGCCGGCCGTCTCTCTCGCGTCGAGCGCATCGAAGATCTTGTGCTTGAGGAAGTGCCGCCATACGACCGGCGCGCGCGCGAGAATACCGGTCAGAACGTCGTAGCGTTCGCGGGTCCATTTCGCTTCATACGCGTCGCGCTGCGCACCATGGTCGAAGTGACATGCCGGCCGCTGCCGCGCCGCGCTTTGCGCCGCCTCGCGCAGACCCGCGGTCGCCTCCGCATCGACGGCGCCCTCGAGAAGCACCACGCCATACAGATCGCGCGCCTGAGCGACGGACAGATAGCCGCGCCGCACGTCCTCGAGCACCTTCCCTGTATCCCGTTCGTAAGGATGACCATAACCGCCGCCGCCGCACCCTTCGAGACGGATCACGTCGCCGGGACCGCACATCACGAGGTCGGTCACGCCGAGGTCTTCCTCGCTGTCAGTCCCTGGGTTACGGGTGAAGCGCGACACGGCGCCGGCCTTGCCGCCCAACACACCCCACGAGGCAAAGCGCGAACGGTCGCGATTGCGCGCCGTCACGAGCGTGCCCGGCGAGAAGACACGAAACTCCATCACGGTCCCGAGGCCGCCGCGATACTTGCCGGCGCCGGCGCTGCCCGGCACCACGCCATAGCGCGTGATGCGGATCGGCACTTCCGCTTCGTTGATCTCGACCGGCGTATTGCGCAGGAACGCGACATTCGCGCCGGACGCGTCGGAGCCGTCGGCGCACGCCATGCCGCCCGCGCCGCCGCCCACCGGTCCAATCGACGCGATCACCGTGCGGCCGTTACGGTCGACCGTCTTCACGTTCAGGATCGACATGCCGCCGGCCGGACAGGCCGGCAAGCGGTCCGGGCACACCATCGAGAATGCGCCGAACGTGACGTATTGCGCGACTTTCGCGGTCAAACTGCGCATGCCGACCGCGGCCGGCGGCACGCAGTTCATGATCGTGCCTTCGGGCATGATGCAGCGCGCCACTTTCAGCATGCCGGCATTGAGCAGCAGATCGGGATTCAGCGAATACAGCACGTAGTTCAGGCCGACGAGCGCGAGCACATGACGCTCCTTGCCGCCCGTCGGCATGTTCAGCGACGAATTCAACTGCGGATCGCTGCCCGTGAAATCGAACACGAGCGAACCGTCCTTCACCGTCAGCGTCAGCGCGACGCGCAGCGGCTTGCCGTTGACCGAATCCTCGTCGGCGTACTCGGCGAAGAAGTACTCGCGGTCCGGCATGCCGCGCACGATCGTGCGCGCCTGCTCCTCCGAATAGTCGAGCAGCGCGTCCATGCCGGCGCGAAACTGGTCGATGCCGAAGCGCTCGATGATTTCCAGCACACGCCTCTCGCCGGTCATGAGCATGGCGATCTGCGCCTTCAGGTCGCCGCGATTCTGCTCGGGCGCGCGTACATTGATCGCCATGTGTTCGAGCAATGCTTCATCGAGCACGCCCGCGCGGACGATTTTGGTCGGCGCGAAACGAATGCCTTCCTGATAAATCTCGGTGAGCGTGCGCGACAGCGACGCCGGCACCGCGCCGCCCATATCGGTGTTGTGAATGTGCCCGCCGACATGGCAGACGATCTCGCCGCCGAAGAACACCGGTTTCCACATCATCACGTCGGGCGTGTGGGTGGCGACGTAGCCGCTATACGCGTCGTTCGTCATGCAGATGTCGCCCGGCTCGTAGTGATCGATCATGTCGATCACCGCGCCGAAATCGAGCCCCGGATACCAGGTCGCGCCGAGCGTTTTCGGCGATGCGAAAGTCAGGCCGCGCGTGTTCATCAGCGTGCAGGAGAAGTCTTCGGTTTCCTTCACGAACGCCGAATGCGCGGTGCGCACGAGCGTGTACGCCATGCTTTCGGCGGCCGCGACGCAATAGTTCGCGAAGATCTGAAGAACGGATTTATCGAATGTCATCGTGCGTTTCCAGGGTCGGCCAATCAGACCGCTTCGAGAAAAAGGTTGCCGTATTCGTCCACGCGTGCGTCGAAACCGGGCAGCACGCATGTCGTGGTGTCGTCCTGCGCGACGATCGCCGGCCCGGTGAACCGATGTCCCGCGAGCAGCGCGGCGCGCGGGTAAAGCGGCACGCGGCGCCAGGCTCCGTCCAGATAGACGTCGATCTCCGATTCCACGCGCGGCGCGCCCTCGCCCATCGCGATCCGCGGCAGTTCAGGTTTCGGCGTGGGCGCGGTGATGACGAGCCGCAGCGCCACCACCTGAATCGGCGACTTCTCGTCGCTGTGCCCGAAAAGGCGCGCATGTTCGCGATGAAATGCCTGCGCGATCGCTTCGAGATCGCCGCCGGTGAGCGCTTCCATCGCGAGCGGCGTGTCGATTTCGAACGATTGCCCGCGATAGCGCATATCGGCCGATACGACGATCTCGGCGGCGGCGTCGGTGCCCGCCTCGCGAATCACCCATGCGCGGGCGTCGGCTTCGAGGTGTGCGAGGTCCTCTCTCAGCAAGGCGAGCGATGCACGGTCGAGCGGATAGTAGGTGGCTCGAACAAAATCGTTCTTCGTATCGGCGATCAGGCCGCCGAGCGCGCTCAACACGCCCGGCGTGGTCGGCACCAGAAGATTGCGCACATTCAAGGCGCGCGCGAGAAAGCAGCCGAGCATCGGCCCCGCGCCGCCGAACGGCATCAGCGCGAAAGTGCGCGGATCGATCCCGAAGCGCGAACTGAGCCGGCTCACGCCCGCGTACATGCCGGAGATCGAAACCTCGATGATGGCCGCCGCGGTCTGATGGATATCGAGCCCCAGACGCCGCGCGAGCGGTTCGATTGCGCGCCGCGACGCGTGCGCATCCACCTTCACCGCGTTGTAGCCGAGCGCGGCGTTGCCGAGCACGCCGATCACGGCGAACGCGTCGGTGATGGTGGGGCGCGTGCCGCCGCGTCCATAGCAAACCGGTCCTGGGCTCGACCCTGCGCTTTCGGGGCCGACTTTCAACACGCCGAATTCGTCGACCCAGGCAATCGAGCCGCCGCCGTCGCCGACCGACGACACGGACACCGACGGAATATGAATCTGGAATTCGCCGATGTATTCGCCGGTTGCGTACTGCGGTTTGCCGTCCACGATCAGCGCGATATCCGCGGTCGTTCCGCCGATGTCGAGACTCATGCAATCTTTCACGTTGCAGAGCCTGGCGAGATACGCCGCGCCGATCACACCCGACGCGGTGCCGGACAGGATCATCTGCACGCAGTTCTGTTTGCCGTGCTCGGCGCTCATCACGCCGCCATTCGATTTCGTGACCTTGAGGTCCGCCCCGACACCGCTTTCCGTCAGCGCCGCCTGCAACTGCGTCAAGTAGTTCGACACGCGCGGCTGCACATAGCCGCCGATGGTCGCCGTCACCGTTCGCTCGTACTCGCGGATGATCGGCCACACTTCGTGCGAGCACGACACGAAGAAGCCCGGCAGCGCAGCCCCGATAATCGCCTTGACCCGCTGTTCGTGCGCCGGGTTGCGGTATGAGTGAAGCAGCGACACGATCACGCCCTCGCAGCCCGCCGCCTGCATGCCGCGCACGGCGGCGAGCACGCTCTGTTCGTCGATGGGCGTTTCCTCCACGCCGTCCGCGCCGAAACGTCCTATCACGCCGAATACACGGTCGCGCGGAATGAGCGGCGCCGGGCGGCTCGACATCAGATGGTACATATCGGGGATCTTCAAACGCGCGATGTCGAGCACGTCCTCGAAGTGGCGCGTGGTGATGAGCCCCAGCTTCAGCCCGCGGCGCTGCACCACCGCATTCACGCCGACCGTCGTGCCATGCGTGAAATACGTCACCTCGTGCGGCTCGATGCCGTAGCGTTCGCGCAGTCCCTCGACGCCCGCGAGCACTTCGCTGCCTGGGCTGTCAGGACGTGAAAACACCTTTAGCGTGCGAATGGTTCGCGTGGCTTCGTCCAGCACCGCGAAATCGGTGAACGACCCACCGATATCGACTCCGATTCTCAAACCCATTGTCGTGTTCCTACCTGTGTGAAGTGATGTGCGCCGCCGCTCAAGCGCGTTGCCTGCGTTTGTCGATGACGTCGCGAATCTGGTAGTAGCTGCCGAGCGCGGGCATGAACCACGGCTTGCCGCCATAGAGCGGATGCGTGAGCATCGGCGTGCCGTAGGCGCTGGTTTCGGGCGCTTGTCCTTCGACGATCAGGCGCGCGACCTTGTAGCCGAGATACGTCATCATCACCACGCCGCTGCCGTTGCAGCCGAGCGCGTAGTAGACGCCATCGGCGGTGCGGCCCAGATGCGGGAGGAAGTCGAGCGTGAGCGCCACCGTGCCGCCCCAGCTATACGCCACCTTGACGCCTGCCATCTGCGGAAAGCGCTCGACCATCTGCGCATGCAGGATCGCAGCCGACTGGCGGCGATCGAGGTTGTAAAAGCGCGCCCGGCCACCGAACAGCAGCCGCGTGCCGTCCGGCGAATAGCGGTAGTAGTTGACGACGCGGCGCGTCTCCGAGATGCCGCGACGTTTCGGTATCAGCGAGGCGCGCAAGTCGGCCGGCAATTCCTCGGTGGCGATCTGATGCGATACGACCGGCACCACGCGACGTTGCAGATCGGGCGTCGACGAACCTGTGTAGCCGTTCGTGCAGATCACCACGTGCCGGCTGGCGAGCGCGCCGCGCGGCGTCTCGACCCGGTATTGCGCGCCGACTCGCGCGATGCTGTCGACCGGGGCGCGGCTGCATACCGTGACGCCCGCGCCGCGCGCCGCGGCGAGCAGACCGGCGAACATCATCGACGGATGAAGCTGGCCCGCCCGTTCGAGCAGAACGCCGCCGGCATAGATGTCGCTCGCCAGTTCGCCGCGCAGTTCGTCGCGTGAAAGCAGCCGCGCCCCGGCGCGCGCATACGTGTTCAGATTGACGATGCGCTTGCGCCACGCGGCGAGATGCGCGTCGGTCCACATCGCGTTGATGCGCCCGGCCTTCACGTAGCTGCACGCGATCGCGTTGTCGCGCAGGATGCTTTCGAACACCTCGTAAGACGCCGACGCTTCGCTCAACAGGGTGCGCTGACGCTCCTCCGATACCGAACCATCCAGCTTTTTTCCCGACGGCGCCTTGCCGACATTCACGCCTCCCGACACCTGTCCGCCGCTGAGCGTGCTCGCGCCGATGCCAGGCACATCCGCTTCGAGCACGGCCACGCGCAAGCCCTGCTTCGCCAGTTCGAGCGCGCACGACAAGCCCGCATAACCGGCGCCGACAATCGCCACGTCCACCTCGCGGGGCACCTCCGACATCAGTTCGTCATGCGGACGCCAGTCTTGCCACCAGTACGGTGTGTCGGTGAAATCAAGGGAAAAAACGTCGTTGCGCGTGGACACGGTCGAGTCCCTGGTTGGATTGAATAGCCCCGCTCGCCGGACTCAGCGAGGGCGTGAAAAACCAGCGGCTTCCGCGAGCCGTCGGTCGCGGCCTCGGGCCTCGCTGTCATGGCGCCGATAACGCGTCGCTCACGTCGTGCAGCGCATGGCGTGCGATAGCAACGATTTCGTCGATGTCGGCGCGCGTGGCGATGAGCGGCGGCGCAAAGCCGACAATGTCGTTCGTGCCCAGCGCGCGCACGATCAAACCGCGCGCGAGCGCCGCCTGCGCCACCCGTTGGCTCGCCTTCGCCGCGGCCGGAAATGGCCGTCGTTCAGTCTTGCCGGCCATCAGTTCGAGCGCGGCGAGCATGCCCACGCCCCTCACATTGCCGACCAGCGGATGCGCGTCGAACGCCTCGTGCAGACGCGCCTGAAAATAGGCGCCGACCTCCGCGGCATTGCTCACCAACTGCTCGCGCTCGATGATGTCGAGGTTCGTCAATGCCGCCGCCGCGCACACCGGGTGGCCGGAGTAAGTCCAGCCGTGATTCATCGCGCCCTGCTCGCGCGAGCCGCGCTCGATCGCATCCCACACGCGCTCGCTGACGATCACGCCGGACAGCGGCAGATACCCGCTCGTCAGTCCTTTCGCCACCGACATCAGATCCGGCACGAGGCCGTAGTGCTCGCTGCCCGTGCGCGAACCGAGGCGGCCGAAACCGCACACCACTTCATCGACCGCGAACAGGATGTCGTGACGCTCGAGCACCGCCTGAATCGCCGGCCAATACCCTGGCGGCGGCGGCACGATGCCGCCCGAGCCCATCACCGGCTCGCCGAAAAACGCGGCGATCGTGTCGGCGCCCTCGCGTGCGATCAGTCGCTCCAGGTGCTCGACGCAATCCGCGACGAACTCCGCCTCGCTCGCGCCGGGGCGTGCGTCGCGATAGAAGTCGGGACTCGCCGTGTGCAGCACCTGCGGCATGGGCAGATCGAAACCGGCGTGAAACTTCGGCTGCCCGGTCAGGCTGCCGGTCGCGATGCCCGAGCCGTGATAACTGCGCTGCCGCGCGATGATCTTCTTCTTGCGCGGCCGTCCGAGCACGTTGTTGTAGTACCAGGCGAGCTTCACCTGCGTCTCGTTGGCGTCCGAGCCCGACATGCCGTAGAACACCTTCTTCATGCCGGGCGGCGCCCACTCTTCGATCAGACGCCGCGACAGTTCGACAGCGGGGTCGTTCGAGAAGCCCGCATACGTGTGATAGAACGACAGCCGGCGCGTCTGGGCGGCGATCGCGTCGGCCATTTCCTCGCGTCCATAGCCGATGTTCACGCAGTAAAGCCCCGCGAACGCGTCGATGTACGAGCGCCCCGCGTGATCTTCTATGCGGATGCCCTGTGCGCGCGTCATTAGCCGCGCATCCAGTTCGCCCGACGCATGGTCGGACGCGTGCGTGCCGGGATGCATCAGATGCCGCCGGTCGGTTTCAAGCGTGAGCTCGCCGCGCCTGTGCATGGCCGGGTTCATCGCAATGTCGATGTCGACGAAGTTCATGTTTTGTCCGCCGCTGAAGAATTGGCCGCAGCGTCCCACCGCGGATGCCACGCCGGCTTGCTCACGCGGCCGTCGGCGCGAGCCAGCGCGCCGATGCGCGCCATCGAGCTCGCATCGAGTTCGAAATCGGATACCGCAAGGTTTTCGCCGATGCGCACCGGGTTCGACGACTTGGGAATCGCCGCCACGCCGGGCTGCTGCACGAGCCAGCGCAAGATGATCTGGGCCGGCTTGCGCCCGTGTTCGCGTGCGATCTCCGCGATGACCGGATCGGCAAGCAGCTTGCCGCTGCCGAGCGGCGTGTGCGCGATCAGCGCCATGCCATGCCGGCGGCACGCATCGAGCACCTGGGTCTGGTCGAGATACGGGTGGTATTCGCACTGATTGGCGGCCAACGGCACCGAGGCGAGCGCGACTGCGCGATCGAGCAAGGCCACCGGAAAATTCGATACGCCGATATGCCGCGTCAAGCCGCTGCGCTGCGCTTCGCACAGCGCGCCGATGGTCTCTTCCAGCGGCACTTCAGGGTTGGGCCAATGCACCAGCAGCAGATCGACGTGATCGAGCCCGAGCCGCGCGACGCTTGCCTCGGCGGCACGCCTGAAATCCGCGGCGCGCAATTCGGTGTGCCACACCTTGGTCGTGACGAACACCTCGTCGCGCGGCAGACCGCTCGCGGCGAGCGCCTGGCCGACCGCCTGCTCGTTCTCGTAGCGCGCCGCCGTGTCGATATGCCGATAGCCCGCTTCGAGCGCCGCGCGCACCGCTTGCACGCCCTCCTCATGCGTGGACCGCCAGGTGCCGAGGCCGATTGCGGGTATGCGCGCGCCATGGGCCTGGATAACCGGCAAGGCGTCGAGCGGCTGAAAAGAGAGTCCCATTGCCGTAATCGTTCTCCAATGCTTTCCAACTCGATGAGGGTGTGCCACAATACGGCACGGCGTTCCACAAACAGTGAACGAAAAGTAACACGCGCTTTTTTGCGTTGCAAGCGCAGCGTGGGCGAGCGCTCGCCCGTCGCCGTCCTTCATCGGAGACCTGCATGAAAAGTTTGTTGAAGAGCCTCGAGATCCTCGAGGCTGTGTCGAAGAATCAGCCGGTCAGCGTGGGCGTGCTGGCACGCCAGCTCGATATGCCGAAGTCGAGCGTGCAGCGCGTGCTGTTGACGTTTCACGAGGCGGGCTGGCTTCGTCAGTCGAGCGGCGATCTGACGCGCTGGGAAGTGGGACCGCGAATTCTCGGCGTGCGGCCTGCCGCGCTGCGCGGCGGCGCGCTGTATGCGGCCGCGCGTGAGCCGATGCGCGAGTTGCGCGACCTGACCAACGAAACGGTCCATCTGTCGGTGCCGGACAGCACCAACTCGATGGTCCTGATCGACCGTGCGGACTGTACGCAAACGGTGCGCACGTTCAGCCCGATCGGCGATCCGAGCCCGTTTCACGCCACCGCCACGGGGTTGGCGGTACTGGCGTACATGAAGGAAGCCGAGGTCGACGAAATCCTGAGCCGCGACCTGCCGAAGTTCAGTGAAACAACGCCATGCGATCCCGCCGAGATACGGCGGGAACTCGAGCGCATCCGGCAACGCGGCTATTCGGTGAATCTCTCGCAGTACCGTCCCGCAGTGTGCGCGATCGGAGCGCCGATCATCGATTCAGACGGCGCGCCGGCGGCGAGCATCTGCATCTCGATGCCGGAATCGCGCTATGACCCGGCACGTCTTGAAGAATGGGGCAAGGCGGTAGCGAAGGCCGCGGCCGCGATTGGCGTGTAGCAATCCGGTAGGGGTGCGCGACGCGCGATTCACGGCGCGTCATGCCGTCGCCGCTTCCAGTCGGAACTTCAGCACGCCACGAGCCGCACCAGGCGCAGCACGATTTCGTGCATGCGCGTGCCGGGCAGGAAAAATTCGGCGACACCCAGCGCTTTCAGCACCCCCGCGCTTGCCGCCTGAACGTTCCCGCCGAGCACGACGGGTATCGCGGCATGCCGCGCGCGCAATTCACGCATCAATTGCGATGTCAACTCGACATGTGCGCCCGCGAGCGATGACACGCCGATCATGTCGACCTCGTTCGCCAGCGCGCGCCGCGCAACTTCCGCGGGCGAGATGAAGAGTTCGTTGGACACGACCTCGAAGCCCGCATCGATCAACGCGGCAGCCACCGCTTGCGCGCCGCGATCGTGGCCGTCCTGTCCGAGCTTCGTGATCATCACGCGGGGCTTGCGCCCCAGCGTCGATGTCAATTCATCGACCTGTTCGCAGGCAGCTTTCCACCTTGCATCCGACGAAAGCGTTTCCTCGTAGATGCCGGCGCTCGCATGCAAACCGATCGCATGACGCGGCCACACGGCTTCGAGCGCGCGCGTGCATTCGCCGACTGTCGCGCGCGCACGCATGCAGCGGATCGTCAACGCGAGCAGGTTGCCCGTGCCCTCGCGCGCGGCCGTTTCGAGCGCGTCCAACGCACGCGCCACATGCTGCGCATTGCGCCGCAGCTTGACCTCCGCGATGCGACGGAGCTGGTGGCCGCGCACTTTTTTTCCGTCCAGTTCGAAACATTCGGGCGCTTCGTCAGCGTCGCCATGAACGAACGCGTTGACGCCCACCACGACGCGTTGCCCGCTATCGATTTCGGCCTGCAGCGTCACGGCCGATTCGTGGATGCGTTGGCGAATCCATCCCGAGCGGATCGCTTGCACGATGCCGCCGCGCGCGTCGATCTCGCCGATCAGCGAACGCACGCGCGCCGCGATGTCGGCCGTCAACGCTTCCATCATGTACGAACCGGCCCACGGATCGACGACGTCGCACAGTCCCATTTCGTGCTGAAGCATGAGTTGCGTGTCGCGAGCGAGGCGCGACGACGATGCCGACGGCAAGGCCAGCGCTTCGTCAAAGGCGTTCGTATGCAGCGACTGCGTGCCGCCGAAGACGGCCGCCAGCGCTTCGACGGCGGTGCGCACGATGTTGTTCGACGGCTTCTGCGCGGTCAGCGACCAGCCGGACGTCTGGCAATGCATCCGCAGGGCGCGCGCCTTGTCGGAAGCCGCGCCGCACTGCGTCGCGAGTTCCGACCAGACGAGACGCGCCGCGCGCAGCTTCGCAACCTCGACATAGAAGTCCGTGCCGACGCCGAAGAAGAAGCTCATGCGCTCGCAGGCGTCGTCGGCATTCATGCCTCGCGCGCCAAGCGTTTCGATGTAGGTGCGCGCATGGGCCATCGTCAGCGCCAGTTCGAGCACGGGATCGGCGCCGGCCTCCTGAAAGTGATAGCCGGACACCGATAGCGCGTTGAAGCGCGGAGCATGTCGCGCGAGATAATCGACCACGTCGGCGGCGATTCGCAACGACGGTTCAGGCGCGAAGATGCAGGTGTTGCGCACGATGAACTCTTTGAGAATGTCGTTCTGAATCGTGCCGGTCAGTTGCGCCGCGGCCACGCCGCGCTCCTCGGCCGCGACGATGAAGGCGGCCAGCACGGGCAGCACCGCCCCGTTCATCGTCATCGATACCGAGGTTCGATCGAGTGGAATGCCCGCGAAAAGACGCGCCATGTCTTCGACCGTATCGATCGCGACCCCGGCCAGCCCGACCTCGGCGCTCGCGCGCGGATCGTCCGAATCGTAGCCGCGCTGGGTCGGCAGATCGAACGCGACGGACAAGCCCTGTGCCCCTTCCGCCAGCGCGGTGCGAAACGCGAGGTTCGAATCGGCCGCTTCGGCGTATCCCGCGTATTGCCGAATCGTCCACGGCTTCGCCGTGTACATCGACGCGTATGGACCGCGCACGAACGGCGCGGCGCCAGGCATGCTGTTCAGATGCGCGACGCCAGCGAGGTCGGAGGCGGTATAAAGCGTCTTCAGCGGCACGGCGCGGCGCCGGGGCCTGGGCCGGGACTGCAAGCGCAGCGGCGCCTCGCGTTTGACGGCGGACCTCATCGCTGTCTCCAGCGTTTTTCCGTGACAACGTCGGCAATCTTCAGGTTGTCGCTGCCGCGTCGCACTTCGCTCCAATGCACGATGCCCTGCGCGCTTTCGCGTTCGCCGACCACATGCACGTTCAACGCATCACCGATGTTGACGTTGCCATAAAAGTGCAGCGCCCGGCTCGCGATCACGGGCGGCTCCGCAAACCGGTGCCGTTGCCATTCGGCGCGATCGACAAACGACTGGAAGCTCGCGAAGTAGAGAAAGTCCGCGCCATTGAAGTCGTTGTTCGGACAGGGAAGAAAGCGGGCGGCCTCGTGCACGCCAGGCTCGAGCCCTTCGCATGAGGCCCAGTCTCCCGCCCTCAGGCCCTTGCCCGTTTGCGTCATGGCCAGCGCTTCGTCGGGCGCCGGACTGATCGCCCCCGCCAGCGCGGCAAGCGTTGCACGCGCGACCGAACGATTGTTGCGCGCTTCGGCGCGCGTGACGAACGTCGACGACATCGACACCTCCGCGATCGACGCATCGTCACGCACGATGCGGTGTGTGCTGAAGTGCCGGACCGGGCCGGTTCTGCATAACGCGCTGTGAATGTCGAACTCGTCGTTCTCGCGCACGGCATCGAAACCGTGCGCCCGCAGGCGGATCGCGGTGAAGGCGGCATACGAGCGGCCGCCGTTGTCGTCGCTGACATCCGGCGTGGCTCGCCCTGTGTGCACGGCCAGCGCCTCCCAATGACGATGCCCGCATTCCTTCAGCAGCCAGTTCTCCGACAGGCCGGTGAAGCTCAATTGCGGCATGCCCGCGCGATAGCGTCCCGTCGTGTTCTGCATGGGGCTTCGGTCGCTCAGGCCGCGAGACTATCGGTTGCCGGGTCGGACGCATCGAGCGACGCGCGAATGGCGTCGACGACATAAGCCGCGTCGCGCGCGACGCCCGAGAAGCGCCCCGACCCCCACGTATGCAGCCACGGCAAGCCGATGAAATACAGCCCCGCTTGCGGCGTGATGCCCCGCGTGTGCGCCGGATAACCGCGTCCATTGAACACGGGCGCATCGATCCAGCTGAAGTCCGGCGTGAAGCCGATGCACCAGATGATCGACGTGATGCCGCTCGCCGCCAGATCGAGCGAGGTGCGCTCGCCGTCCGGCCGCCATACCGGCTCATAGGCCGCTTCGCGCGGCGCGTCGATGCCGTGCCTGTCGATGAACGCATCGATGCTCGCGTTGATGCGGTTGTAGGTATCGTCCGCGCTGTCCAGGTTCTCGATCAGGTTCGGCGCGAACTGCAGGCGGCCGTCGCGCAGATCCTCGAGCCGGCCGTACAGTTGCATGCCTTCGAGCGCGAAACGCCGCAGATCGATGTCGCGTCCGCCGTCGCGGCCGGTCACGTAGTGGTTCGTGTTGTCGCGCACGCCTTCACGCAACGGATGCTGCTCGACGGGCATGTCGTAGTAGTGCATGTCGGCGAGCCAGTCGACCACGTCGCGTCCGCGATAGAAACGCGCGCAGCGCGGCGCCTCGCCGACCGCGAGGTACACCTTGCGCCCGGCCAGATGCAGATCCTCGGCGATCTGTGCACCCGATTGTCCCGAGCCGACGACGAGCACCGCGCCGTCCGGCAAGACCTCGGGATTGCGATAGTGCGAAGACTGCATCTGCACGATCCCGGCGGGCAGGCGCTCGGCCATGCGCGGCACGATCGGCGTGTGATAGCCGCCCGACGCCACGACGACGTGATCCGCGGTGAACTCGCCATTCGAGGTCGACACGTTGTAGCGTCCATCGGCGCCGCGCTTCACGCGTTTGACCTCGGTGTGCTCGAGCACCGGCGCGTCGACCATCGCGATGAAGCCGTCCAGATACGCGATGATCTGATCCTTCTTCATGAAGCCATGCGGATCGTCGCCGCGATACGGGTAGCCGGGCAGCGCGCATTGCCAGTTCGGCGTGACGAGACAGAATGCGTCCCAGCGTTGCGAACGCCAGGTGTGCGTGACCGAATGCTTTTCGAGCACGAGATGATCTATGCCGGCTTCTTTCAGGTAGTAGCTGATGGACAGGCCCGCCTGGCCGCCACCCGCGACGATGACCGGGTAGTGACGATTCGCATGGGCCGCCTGAGGGCCAGGGCTAACGGTTGTGTTCGACATGGTTCTTTCCTGCTTTCGGTATGAATGTTCCGGCGCGCGGCCATTGCTTCGTCAATGGGCGCGCCGCATTCAGGTTTCACAAAAGTTCGACGACCTTCACGACCGCCAGCGGGTCCGACGAAAAAGCCTCGGCCTGCTGCTCGATCTGCGCGAGTTGATCCATCGCGGCCGAACAGGCGAAGCCGTATTTCTCGCGCACGCGCTCGGAGCCGATCTGCAAAGCCTCGCGCGAGCGTTCGACAAACTCGCTCAATGCATAGCTCTCGCCCGCCGCAAGGAACTCGCCGACCACCGTCGACGGCGAATAGCAGTTGGCCTCGGTGCCATCGGGCCACTGGACCCTGAAGTGCATGACTGGCATGACATATCCTCGATGAATGAAGGGTTCAGACGGGAGCGGGTTGCAGTTGCCGCCGGTACAACGCGATGTGACGGCGGGCGCTCGCGGTCCAGCTGAAGCGCTGCAACAACTCAGGGACCGCGTGGGCGAAATCGATGCCGCCGCGCGCATCGAGCGAACGGCGCAACGCGCCGGCGATGCTGTGCGCGTCGTCAGGCTGCGCCCAGCAGCAGACGCGTTCATCGAGGTATTCGATGAACGGCGCGATGCGCGAGACGACAACCGGCGCGCCCGACGCGAGCGCTTCCAGCACGACCAGCCCGAAACCCTCGCGCAACGACACCATCGAGACGACATCCGCGCGGCGCAGGAGCGCGGGCATGACCTCGTCGTCGAGCGGGCCGGTGACGACGATCGGACACCCCGCGCCAAGCGCAAGATTCAGCGCCGCCGCGCGTTCGAAAAACCGCCGGCCATAGGCGTCGTGATCCAGAAGACTCGCGCCACCCGCCACGACGAGTTGCGCATCGGCATGCGTCTGCCTGAGCAACGCGAACGCTTCGAGCAGTTGCAGTGTGTTCTTGCGTTCCTCGATGCCGCCGACCGCCAGCACGACGGGCGCGCCGACCATGCCGAATCGTGCGAGCAAGGCCGTGTCGGAGGCGTCGCGTCTTGCCGTGAAGCGCGTTAAATCGACGCCGTTCGTCACGGTCACCGCGTTCACGCCGAAGTCGCGCTGCATCCGGCGCGTCCACGCATCGCTGACGCAATAGACGGCGTCGGCATCGGCATACGCGCGCCGCTGCCATTCGGCGAGACGCGGCACGGCGAAGTCGTCGAGATGGTGGACCGTTCGCACGAACCCGTGTATCGCGCCTTCATGCCGAAGCTCGGCGAGCGCGTTGCCGCTGATGCTGTCCTGCGCGTGGAGAACGTCGAAGCTCGCCGGATCGCTGGCCAGCAACGCGGCCTTCAACGCATCGATACGCGTCCGCACCATCGATACCGTGTCGCTCGCGTTGCCAGCGACCCGAGCGAGCACGATCCGGCACGGCGACGCCCGGAACATCGCGACCCCGCCCACCGACGGCACGAAGATCGTCACGCGATGCCCCGCGTCATGCAATGCGCGCGCGAGTTCGAGCGTGTGCACGACGCCGCCGCGCGGGTTCACCGAGTGCGTGAAGAGCGCGATTCGAAGGGGACGTGTCTTCATGCGCACGCTCCCGAAGGCGCGCCGATGAACGTCCCGTCGCCGAAATTCCAGAGCAGCGCCGCGTCGCCGCGCTGAGTGAGCACCACTTCGCGCGATGCATCGACTTCGCCGATCACCGCGCACGCCAGATCGCGTGCAACGAAGCGCGCGAGCACTTCGTCGACGTGTTCCGCGCGCACCGACAGCACGAAGCCGAAGCTCGGAAACGCGCTGAGCCAGCGCTCGAAGTCGACGCCCGGCGGTCGTGGAATCGCGTCGAGATCGATTCGCGCGCCCATCGCCGAACATTCGAGCAGCATCAACGACGTGCCCAGCACGCCGGCCATGCTGATGTCCTTCGCGGCATCGCACAGGCCGCTTTCCGCGAGCGCGGGCAGCAGCTCGAGATCGTCGCGCAAGCGCTGCGACGGCGCGCCGACCGAGGCGTTCCAGAACGGGTACGGGTCTTCGAAGCGGCCTCGCAGATCGACGGCCATCACGAGCCGATCGCCTGCGCGCGCCTTGAAGCTCGACAGCAACGCGCGCGCCCGGCCCACGATCGACACCGCGAGTTGCGGCTGCGCGCTGCGCGTATTGCTATGCCCGCCCACCACCGGCACGCCGTAGGCAAGCGACGCCGCCGCCATGCCGGCCAGCACTTCTTCGGCCGCGCCGAGGCCGTCGCTCCACAGCGCATCGACGACGGCAAGCGGCCGGCCGCCCATCGCATACACGTCGCTGATGTTGACCATCACGCTGCTGTAGCCCGCGAACCACGGCATGGCTTCGACGAAATCGCTCACCAGCCCTTCGATCGCGAAGAGCAGGTAGCCGTCGCCGTCACGGATGGCCGCGCAGTCGTCGCCGAGCGCGACCGCCTGCGCGAGATCGCGCACGCCGTGCGGCAGGCGCTGCGCCAACGACGCGACGACGCCCGCAATATCGGTCTTATGCCGGAAGCCGCGGCTTGCCCTTAGCCGTTCAACGAGCGAAGCGATGCTCATGAGCGGCCCCGCGACGACGTGACGAGCCCGCTCTCCGGCGTAAAGCACGGCGGATAGTGCGCGAGGTCCGCTTCCATCAGATGATGCGCACGGCCGAACAGCATCTCCTCGCCCACCGATTGCCAATGCAGACGCCGGAACAACGGCACATTCTGGCTTTGCACATGCGCAAGAAAAGTCTCGCAACCGAGCGCGTGCGCGCTGCTCACGGCGAGCCGGATCAGCGTCGAGCCGAGCTTGCCGTGCGAGCGGAACGCCGCATGCACCGCAAGCCGCGAGCCCAGCCACACATGCGGCTCGGTCTCGTGAATCCGTACCGTGCCGACGACCTGCTCCGGCACGCCCGCGATGCAACTCAGCGCGACCAGCAGCTTCGCGCGAGCGTCGATTTCGTCGCGGTCGTCGCCGGCGAAGATGCCCTGCTCCACGCAAAACACCGCGCGCCGCAGCGCATAAGCCTCGTTGCTTTCCCACGGCAGCGTCGCCCATTTCACGCGGTACTCCGCAGGCGTGAACGCAAGCGGCAATGCATCCAGTTCATCGACGGCTTCGCAGAACATGGCTACTCCTCGTACGATGCCAGCGACGAACATGCGCCGCATTTGCCGCAGCCCGCCTTGATGTCGGCGGAACGCATCCGCGCGTCGCGCAGCATCGCACCGAGCGGAACCAACACCGACTTCATGAACGCCGGCGTCGGCGCCGGATGGTCTTCGAGCGGCGTGCCGCTGATCGGCACGAACGGCACGACGAACGGATAGACGCCGAGCGCAATCAGTTCACGCGAGATCGACAGGATCGCGTCGGCGGTGTCGCCCAGTCCGGCGAGAATGTACGTGCTCACCTGCCCGCTGCCGAACACCGCGACGGCCGCCTTGAACGCCTCCCTATAACGCGACACGGGCACGCTCGCCTTGCCGGGCATCACGCGTTCGCGCACGGCGGGCGTCACCACTTCCAGATGCATGCCGAGCGTATCGATGCCGCTCGCTTTCATCCGCTCGAACCAGCGGTCGTCGTCGGGCGGCTCGCATTGCGCCTGGATCGGCAGATCGACAGCGGCCTTGATCGCGAACGCGCTTTCGCAGAGGATCCGCGCGCCGCGATCGCTCGTCGGCGGCGTGCCCGTCGTCAGCACCATGTGCTTGACGCCGTCGAGCAGCACGGCCGCGCGCGCGACTTCGGCGAGTTGTTCAGGCGTCTTGCGCGCAATCGTGCGGCCCGCCGCGAGCGACTGGCCGATTGCGCAGAACTTGCAGGTCTTGCGGCGGCTTTCGTAACGGATGCAGGTTTGCAGCACGGTCGTCGCGAGCACGTCGGTGCCGTGCAGCGTGGCGATGTGCGAGTACGGCACGCCGTCCAGCGTTTGCAAGCGCGTGAAGCGCGGCGCCTTCGGAAAGCTGATGTCCGCGATCGGTATCGTGCCGCGCAGCAGCGCGCTCGCGCCCGCTTCATCCGGCGCACTGGCGACGAACGGCGAGTTCCACGCCGAACTCGTATGCACCGGCACCATGATCGTCACGCCGTCGACGGTGACCGCCTTGTGATCCGACGGCCCCGCGCCGCCGCGCCGGCTCGCGACGCCCGCGTTCGGATCGACCAGACGCAAACCCGCGGACTGCAACTCGGTGCGCAGTTGCGTCATCTGCCGGTGCCGTTCGGTTCCCACTTCACTCGACCGCCGGCTCATGGCCGGCGGATTCGCTCTGGTATTCATCCTGACCTCCACCCGTGGTATCGAAAGCGGCGTCGGCGCTGAATCGCTCGAACGCCGTGTTCATCGGCGCGACCGGGGTCGCGGGACGATCGTTGATCGCAAGGCTCAACAACTCGGGCCGCGCGTAATGGCCGACCGAGTCCATCATCCGTTTGCGCTTGGTGATGAGCGACATGTCGAGATCGGCGACCACCATCCCTTCGCCTTCGCGCAAGGGCTCGGCGAGATGCTGTCCTTCCGGCGACACGATCGCGGTATGACAGCCGCCGCGCAGCGCCTTTTGCAGCTTTGGATCGCTCGTCACCGAATCGATCTGCGCTTCGCTCAGCCAGCCCGTCGAGTTGACGACGAAGCAGCCCGATTCGAGCGCGTGATGACGGATCGTGACTTCGATCTGCTCGGCGAAGATCGGCCCGACGAGCGAACCGGGGAACTGGCTGCAATGGATCTCTTCGTGCTGCGTCATCAACGCATAACGCGCGAGCGGGTTGTAGTGCTCCCAGCAGGCGAGCGCGCCGACGCGCGCGATACCCGTATGCGCGACCTTCAGTCCCGCCGCGTCCCCCTGGCCCCAGATCATCCGCTCGTGAAAAGTCGGCGTGAGCTTGCGGCGTTTGAGCACGAGGCGACCGTCGACGTCGAACACGAGCTGCGTGTTGTACAAGCTGCCGTGGTCACGCTCGTTCACCCCGAGCACCACCACCATCGCGTGACGGCGCGCCCGTTCGGCTACCGCCTGCGTGACGGGCCCCGGCACGACGACGGCCTGTTCATACAGCCGCATGTGATCGGCGCCCGACGCGACGGGCGGAAGCACGAACGAAAAGTACGGGTAGTACGGCACGAACGTCTCGGGAAAGACGATCAGCTGTACGCCTTTGGACGCGGCTTCGTCGATCGCGGCGCACACCTTGTCGAGCGTGCCGCCGGGACGATCGAACTCCGGCGCGATCTGCACCGCGGCCGCTCGGATGATTCGCTGGTCGGACATGATCGGCACCCGGCCCGCGCTCAAACGGTCCACGTGTGGATGATCAGCGCGTTCTCCTTGCGATGGAGAAGCTGGATATCGAGCACGTCGAGCGGACTGACCGGACGAATGCCTTCGATCAGCGACGCTTCGCCATGACCGTACAGCGCCTGCAATGCGAAGCGGCAGGCGTACACCTTGCCGCCCTCTTCCATGAACTTCACGAGCTGCTTGTTGAAGTTCAGATGACCCGGAAAGGCTTCGTCGCCGAGCGTCGGAAAGCCGCGTTGCAGACCGAGCGTGACGCCCGGCCCGTACAGCAGCACCGACGTATCGAAGCCCTTGCGTTGCAGGCGCGTGGCCTGCAACAGATTGACGAAACCGATCGAGCCTTCGAACGCGACGGTGTGAAACGTCACCAGCGCCTTTTCGCCGGGTTCGGCTTTGACGTCGGGGAACACCTTCTCTTCGTAATCGACCAGAAAATCGCCTTTCTGATGCAGAGGTTTATTGACGGCGGGCATATCACTCTCCAATAAGTCGCGTAATTGATCGTATTTGCCCGCCGGAAAATGGCCGGCTGGCGAATTCAATAACGCAATGGATATGCCAATATCCGGCCCGAAACATGCAATCAACTTCCAATCATTCAAAGAGCGATTGTTCGAGCGACCCGAAAAAAATTTCGCATGCCTTGTTCGACGGGACTTTGCGCCGAATCGCGCAAGGCGGCCGCGCACCCTGTCAGCGCAGCGCAAGACCTGTTCATGCGTGCGCATGGTGCGGCAAACCCCGAAAGCGTGCATTCATCCAATCAATGCGATCAACTCTCAGGTTGAATGAAAAATGATTTATTTCTATTGCGAACCGCGTGCTACTTTCGAGCGACGCCAATAAGGAATGTTTAGCATGGACAGCCTCACGCATCACTGGCTCAAGCGATTAACCGAAAGCCGCAAACCGGCTTATCTGGTGATTCCTGATCTGATCGAGGAAGATCTCGCGAGCGGGCGTCTGCGTCCGCGTGACCGTCTGCCGGGTCTGCGCGATCTGGCGGCCGCGCTGCAACTGAACTACACGACCGTCGCGCGCGCCTATGCCGAAGCGCGCAAGCGCGGCCTGCTCGACGCGCGCGCCGGCAGCGGCACCTTCGTGCGCGGCCGAACCCAGACGTTGCCGCTCGCGGGCGGCAGCAGTGTCGAGATGTCGATGAACATGCCGCCCGAACCGCCCGAACTCGCGGCGCGTCTGCGCGAGTCGGCTGCGAGTCTGTTCGCGCACGCCGATCCGTACCGCCTGCTGCGCTATCAGGATTTCGGCGGCACGCCCGACGATCGCGCGGCGGGCCGCGCCTGGCTGAAAGAGCGTCTGCCCGACTGCACGGACGATACCGTGCTCGTCTGCCCCGGCATTCATAGCGCGCTCGTTGCGCTCGTCTCGCAACTCGCGCGCCGCGGCGAGACGATCTGCCTCGACACGCTCGCGTATCCCGGCATCAAGGCGATCGCGTCGCAACTCGGCGTGCGCCTGCAACCGCTGCCGCGCGACGACGAAGGGCCGCTGCCTCATGCATTCGAAGCGCTGTGCAAGAGCGAAAAACCCGGCGCGTTCTATTGCAATCCGACGCTGCAGAATCCGAGCACGCTCACGTTGCCGGGTCAACGCCGCGAAGCGCTCGCCGACGTCGCGTTGCGCTATAGCGTGCCCATCATCGAAGACGACGCCTACGGCTGGCTGCCGGCGAAAAAGCCCATCGCGCTTGCCGCGCTCGCGCCCGAGTTGACCTATCACGTCACCGGCTTTTCGAAGACGCTCGGCGCCGGTTTGCGCGTCGCCTATCTGCGCGCGCCGACCGCGCGGCAAACGCAACGCATTGCCGGCGCGTTACGCGCGACGACGGTCATGCCCAGTCCATTCACGGCGATGCTGGCGACGCAATGGGTCAACGACGGCACCGCGCACGAGATGCTCGACGCGATTCGCGTGGAGGCCAATGCGCGCCAGGCGATCGCCGCGCAGGAACTCGCTGAATTGCGTTACGACGCGCATGTCGACGGCTTTCACCTGTGGCTGCCCATTCCGGCGCAATGCAACTGGAGCGCACCCGAGCTGGCGTTGCAACTGCGCAATCAGGGCGTCGGCGTGGTGGCGGGCGCCGCGTTCTCGACGGACGGCAATCCGCCCAACGCCGTCCGCGTGTGCCTCGGCGGGCCGCAAGATCGCGACGATTGCCGCGACGCGTTGCAACGCGTCGCGGAGACGCTTAACGACCCGCATCATCTGCATATGCCGATGATGTAGGCGGTCATGTCGATCATTGGAGCACACGGCACTACCGTGGGATGTTAAGCGCAGGGAGTGTCCGCAAGCGCTAGCCGTTGTCGCCTCCGGCGACTGGCAACACGGTCCCGGTGATGTAGCCTGCCTCGTCCGAAGCGAGGAACAGAATCGGCGCGGTCTGCTCCTCGATGCTCCCATAACGTTTGAAGAAGGTGGATTCGGTGACCTGCTTGACCGCCTCGCTCATCCAAATCCTCTCCTGCTCGCTATCGCCCGCCGTGTTGCGCGGGACGCGTCGCGGAGGCGCATCGGTCCCGCCCGGCGCGGTCGCAACCACGCGGATGTTGTGCTCCGCGTATTCCATCGCGAGCGACTGAGTAATCGCGTTGACGCCGCCCTTGGCCGCCGAATACGGTACGCGGCGGATACCGCGCGTCGCATTCGATGAGACATTGACGATGGTCCCGCCGCCACGCGCGAGCAGGTGCGGCAACACGGCATGGCAGGCGTACAACGTCGGCATCAGGGAGCGGCGGATTTCCGCGTCGATCTGTGCCGGTTCGAACTCGGCAAACGGACGCATGCGAATCGCGCCGCCCACACCATTGACCAGAATATCGATGCCGCCAAACTTGCGCGCGGCAAAGGCCATTGCCGATGCCGCGCCGTCGTACGTCTCAAGGTCGGCAACGAAGCCGGCCGTGTTCGCGCCGCTCGCTTCGGCGGCGACCTCGGAGACGAAGTCGGCGCGGTCGACGAACAGCACCTTGCCGCCTTCGGCCGCTGCGCGAAGCGCGACCGCGCGACCGATGCCCTGTGCGGCGCCGGTGACCACCATGACCTTGCCGGCAAACCGTTGCGTGCTCATGCCGCCCTCGGTGCCGCGTTAGGCGTGAACTTCTCATAGTGGAAGCTGTTGGGCTTCACGCCGTTGGCGTCGAAATGCTGACGCACCGCATCGACCATCGGCGGCGGCCCGCACAGGTACACGTCCACGTCGCCATCGTTGACGGCCTCCGCCGGCATGTGCTGCGTCACCCAGCCCTTGTGGGGATGGGTCGAATCCGTGTCGGCCACGACGGTGCTGTAAGTGAAGTTCGGCAGCTTCGCCACGTACGCGTCGATTGCCTCCACCTGCACGAGATCGAGGTCTCGCGTCACGCCGTAAATCAGATGGACTTTTTGCTGCGACTTCGCACGGGCCAGCACTTCGAGCATCGACAGGAACGGTGCCAGCCCGGTGCCGCCCGCGAGGAACAGCAACGGCCGCTCCACTGCGCGCAGATAGAAGCTGCCGAGCGGTCCGGTCAGTTCCACCTTGTTGCCGGCCTGCGCGGAGTCGAGCCAGGTGCTCATCACGCCACCCGAAATTTTCTTGATCAGAAAACTGATTTTCGATTCGCCCGGCGCCGACGAAAAAGAATATGAACGGTGCTGACCGCTGCCAGGAACGTCGATGTTGACATACTGGCCCGGCAGGAATACCGGCGCGGTCGCCTCCACATCCAGTTCGAGCACGATGGCCGCATCGTTGTGCGCTTCGATCTTCGATACGGTCGCGGCGAATCTGCCTTGCCCGGTCTTGCATGCGGTGGAAGATGCCGGCACCGCAATGACACAATCGCTTTCCGGCACCATCTGGCACGTGAGTACGAGACCGCCTTCCTTCTCGTCTTCGGTCAGCGCATCTTCGATGTAATCGTCGCCCAGGTCGTAACGTCCGCTCTCGGCTCGGCACTTGCAGGTGCCACACACGCCATCGGAGCAATCCATCGGCAGGTTGATTTTTGCGCGAAAGGCGGCATCGAGTACCTTTTCGCCCGCCTTGCATGTCACGAAGCGGGTCACGCCGTCTTCGAAATTCAGTGCAATGTTGTAGCTGGACATCTTGCCTCCTGGTCCTCTCATCTCATTTCCGCAGGGGGTTTGCGCTCAAACGTGATAGACGTCGAGTACCTGGCGGATGTAGTCGTCCTTAAGCACAATTCGCTTGCGGGAAATCAATAGTTCATCGCCGACCTTTCGCAGCGTGACGAACATCGTGCCGAAAAACTGGTCGGTGGTTTTGTAACGGTGGCTGAGCGTGTTGAAGTTGTAGCGCACGTCCACTTCGTTCTCGCGCTCGGCCAGCACTTCCACGTTGGTGACGTTGTGACTGGTTCGCGGTTCAGGCATCGACGCGCCGCTGCGTTCGGTCTTGATACGGAACACACGGTCTTCCAGGCCGCCACGGTTCGGGTAATACATCAGCGAAATCTGACTCTCGTGGTCGTCGGTGAGCTGGTCGTCGTCGTCCCACGCCGGCATCCAGTAGGTCACGTCCCCGGTATAGCAGGCAAGCCAGTCGTCCCATTGACGGTCATCGAGCAGGCGCGCTTCGCGGAACAGCGCGGCGCAAATCGTCTGGTAATCGAAGCTCATGCCAGGGCCTCCCCGTGTTCCTTTTTGAGTGCGTCGCTCATCACGCGCACCCAGTATTCGTGCTGACACACGAACAGGCCTTCGTCCTCGCTCCGCTCGCCCGAGATGAGCGGCTTCATGCCCATGCTTTTCGCGTTGGCGTCGGGACCTTCGACCCACAACGGCGCCCCGCGCGAAAGGTCGTTCCACAACGCAGTGGTGCCGGCATAGCCAGCCTGGCAGGCGCGAAACTCTTCGAGGTCGTCCGCGGTGCCCATGCCCGAGACGTTGAAGAAGTCTTCGTACTGGCGAATGCGGGTCGCCCGCTCGGCTGCGCTCTCGCCCTTCGGCGCGAAACAGAAGATGCTGACTTCGGTCTTGTCCACGCTGATCGGACGCACCACGCGAATCTGGGTGCTGAACTGGTCCATCAGAAACACGTTCGGATACAGGCAAAGATTCCGTGTCTGATTGACGATGAAGTCCGCCTTCACGTCGCCAACGCGTGCCTTGATTTCGTCGCGGTATCGATAGACCGGTCGCACTTCCGGGTTCATCGTCCTGGTCCACAGCAGGATGTGGCCGTGGTCGAACCCGTACACGCCGGCTATCGACTTGCTCCAGCCATTCGCGTCCACGGCCTTGGTGCCGTCGGCCTTGCGCCGGTCCATCGTCGCAGCGTAGTTCCAATGCACGGTGCTGACGTGGTAGCCGTCGCAGCCGTTCTCCATCTGCATCTTCCAGTTACCGTCGTAGATGTAGGATGAATTGCCGCGCAACACTTCCAGACCGTCCGGGGCCTGGTCAACGATCTGGTCGATGACGACCCTGGTCTCGCCGAGGTAGTCCTCCAGTGGAATCGCGTCTGCATCGAGGCTGCCGAACAGAAAGCCGCGATAGCTCTGGAAGCGTGCAACTTTCTTCAGGTCGTGCGAGCCGTCGGTATTGAATTGAACCGGGTACTCGGTGGTCTTCACGTCTTTCACTTTCAGCAGCTTGCCGGTGTTGGCGAAGCTCCAGCCGTGGAACGGACACGTGAAGGTGCCTTTGTTGCCGTGCTTTTTACGGCACAGCATCGCGCCCTTGTGCGCGCAGGCGTTGATGACCGCGTGCAGTTCGCCGCTTTTGTCGCGCGTTATCACGACCGGCTGGCGGCCAATCCAGGTGGTGTAGTAGTCGTTGTTGGCGGGAATCTGGCTTTCATGGGCGAGATAGACCCAGTTGCTCTCGAAGATGTGCTTCATTTCGAGCTCGAACAAATCGGCGTTCGTGAAGATGTCGCGGCGGCAACGGAATACACCGTTTTGCCTGTCGTCCTGAACGGCGGTGTGCAGCAGTTCATCCAGCTGCCTGGCTTTGTCGATAATGGCGGACATGTGTGCTCTCCCTACGCGTGCTCCAGGTCGTGGAGCACGCGCATCGGTGTCGAAAGATTCTTGCGGAGCATTGAGCGGCAGCAGCGGTACGACGTAGCAGCCGCGTTGAGCGCTTACGCCGTGGCGGACGCACGCAGGCGATTGACCAGCTGGTTATCCTTGCCCTGCACCAGCGGAGTCAACGCGATGTTGAACTCGATTTCCCTGTACGCGTCGGCCTTCATGCCTAGCGCAGTGCCGCCGGTCTTCTCCACCACATGCGGAATCAGATCCTCGCGGGTGGCGTAGGCGAAGTCGTCCCAAATCAGCGGGTCGCCCTCGATGTTGATTTGAGTCGTCAGCTTGCGGTACTTGTCCGTGGTGACGAAGAAGTGCACGTGCGCCGGACGGTTGCCATGACGAGCCAGCGCATTCAACAGTTGCTGGGTCGCGCCGCCCGGCGGGCAACCATAGCCGACCGGCATGAGCGTACGGAATTCGTACTTGCCGTCGACACCCGTGCTGACCGCACCGCGCAGATTGAACTCGCTCTGCGCGCCGGTCGGGTCGAAGTGCGAATAGAAGCCTTTTGAATTGGCGTGCCAGCATTCGACCACCGCTCCCGCGACGGGCTTGCCGTCCGCGCCGGTTACGGTGCCGCGGATAACCAGCGGGCCCGCATCCTGATCCGGGTCGATGTCGATCTTCGAGATGCCGTCGCGCACGGGCGCACCGGCGACATACAGCGGACCTTCAATGGTACGCGGCGTGCCGCCGATGATTTCAGCCGCTTTGTCCTCCGCATCCATGCGAATGTCGAGATATTTTTCCAGACCGAGGCCAGCAGCAAGCAGCGCCGCTTCGCCGTCCTGGCCGAGCTTGTTGAAGTAGTGGACGCCCGCCCAGATTTCATCGGGCGTCATGTCGAGGTCGTCAATGGCCCTGAACAGGTCGCCCAGCAGGCGCTCGACAATCTGCTTTGCACGCGCATTGCCGTCCTGACTTCCGAGGTTGGCGGCGGCCTTCAGCAGATCCTGCACTTCCTTCGTATCGAATACCTTGACGCTCATGTCTGCTCCTGAATCTCTATTTTCTGGTCGGGGTAAACCCCTTGTTCGGCGCCTGCTCGAATATGCCTGAGAGGTATAATCGGCGCTGAAACCGGGTGTAAATGCAGAATAGTGGACGTTGGAATGCCCAGTCCAACACTGATTTAGTATCGGTCTATATCCGTGAGGTATTGAAATGGAACTGCGGCATCTTCGCTATTTCGTCGCCGTGGCCGAGGAACGCAATTTCACGCGCGCGGCACAGCGGCTGAACATGGCCCAACCGCCTTTGAGCCGTCAGATCCAGCAGCTCGAAGAGATTCTCGAGGTGCAGCTATTCCAGCGCGACTCGCGTCCGCTGAAGCTCACCGAGACGGGCAAGTTCTTCTACGCTCATGCCGTGCAGTTGCTGGCCCAAACGTCCGAACTCGAATCGATGACGCGGCGCGTGGGCAACATCGAGCGCAGTCTCTCCGTCGGTTTCGTGGGTTCGACGTTGTACGGAATGCTGCCAAAAATCATCCGGCGCTTCCGCGATGAGAACACGACAGTCGAACTCAGCCTCCATGAGATGTCGACGATGGACCAGATTCGAGCGCTGAAGGACGGTCGAATCGACGTCGGGTTCGGCCGTATCCGGCACGAGGACGCACACATCCGCCGGGTGATTCTGCGCGAGGAGAAGATGATCGTTGCCCTACCCGAGGGGCACTCGCTGTCGCTAGCCAAGCCCGTCCTTGCGCTCGGCGACCTGGTCAACGAGACCTTGATTATTTTCCCCAAGGCGCCGCGCCCCAGTTATGCGGACCAGGTGCTCTCGGCATTCGAGGACCGCGGCCTCAAGCCGCGCCGGATATATGAAGTACGAGAGTTGCAGATCGCGCTGGGCCTTGTGGCGGCGGGGGAAGGAATTTCTGTCGTTCCGAGTAGTGTGTACGGTTTGAAGCGGGACGATGTGAGCTACAAGGAACTCGACGACCCGACTCTGGTTTCGCCGATCATCATGAGCATGCGTGCGCTCGACGAGTCGCGGGACATTCGGGAAATGCTTGAACTCATCTATCGGCTGTACGAGGAGGAGCAGATCGACCACGCACCTCGCAACGATCCTGAGCGGTGATATTCGCCATACCCACTGGGTATGGCACTAGACGTCAACGGTGTTGGACATCGGGCAATTGGGCACGCAATACTTCAGCAAGCCCTCCACTCCAACATTCCAGGTATGAACGCTCAAATCACCTCCGTCGAAGCGATTGTGGTTGATCTTCCAACCATTCGCGCGCATCAGCTAGCCATGGCGACGATGCAGCAACAAACCCTGGTGATCGTCCGTCTGCGCTCGAGCGATGGCATCGAGGGTCTTGGCGAAGCCACGACGATCGGCGGTCTGTCGTACGGCGACGAGAGTCCCGAAGGCATCAAGCTGACCATCGATACTTATCTCGCACCTGCAATCGTTGGGCAAGACGCGACCAACATCAACGGCGCCATGCTCAAGCTGAACAAGATTGCGCGGGGAAACCGGTTTGCCAAGTGCGCCATTGAAACGGCTTTGCTGGACGCTCAGGGCAAGCGCCTGGGCGTGCCGGTTTCAACGCTTCTTGGCGGCGCTGTCCGCAAGACGCTTCCGGTCCTGTGGACGCTCGCAAGCGGCGATACGCAACGCGACATCGATGAAGCGGAAACGCTGCTTGCGGAACGTCGCCACAATACTTTCAAGCTGAAGATCGGCCGGCGCAGCGTTCGCGATGACGTAGCGCACGTATCGAGAATCAAGGCCGCGCTCGGCGACCGTGCCAAGGTCACCGTAGACGTGAATCAGGCCTGGAACGAGGTTGACGCGGCGCTGGGAATCGAAGCGCTTGAAGCCGCCGGCATCGACCTCATCGAGCAACCCACGCCGCGAGAGCAACGCGCAGCGCTCGCCAGACTCGCATCGCGTTTCATCGTGCCCATCATGGCCGACGAAGCAGTAACCGGCTCGGAGGACGCCCTCGAACTCGTGCGCGGTGCGTGTGCGGACGTGTTCGCATTGAAGATCGCGAAGTCCGGTGGAATTTACGGAATGATGCGTACCGCCGCCATTGCGGATGCCGCCGGCGTGTCGCTGTACGGCGGCACGATGCTCGAGGGTAGCATTGGTTCGATAGCTTCGGCGCACGGATTCAGCGCTCTTCCGCAGCTTGCGTGGGGTACCGAGTTGTTCGGACCGCTGCTGTTGAAAGACGACATCGTTACTACGCGACCGCAATATCGGGACTTCGATCTTCACATGCCAGAGGGTCCCGGCCTCGGCCTCCACATCGATGAAGACAAGCTCGCCTTCTACCGTCGCGACAAAGGAATCTGAGCACGCGCCGTTCAACTTGGAAGCCATTACTCCGACCGTCTCTTGTCAGTCCGGCTGGCTGGAACGTCGCATTTCAGGAAGGGAATCATGCTTTACCTCGTCAGGATGGACGTACATCTGCCGCACGACATGCCCGCTGCTCAGGCCGATGAGATCAAGGCTCGTGAGAAGGCTTACTCGCAAGAACTGCAACGGCAAGGAAAGTGGCGGCAACTGCATCGCGTGGTGGGTGAGTATGCGAACTACAGCGTCTTCGATGTTGAATCACATGACGAACTTCACGCCATCCTTTCGGGTCTGCCGCTGTTTCCGTATATGACGATGAAGGTGACTGCGCTTGCTCATCATCCGTCGTCTATTCGTTGATACGCTGCGGTGCATCTCGGGAAGGATTGGGTCGTCAGGCTGTATTTGCCTTTCACCGCCGAATGGGCAGAGTTGCCTGAAGCAGTATTCGTGCGATTGCCTATCTCAACCAGCGCGGATAGGCGATGTCCTGAGCGTGGAACACGACGGCGTTGCCGCTCGCGTGCGTGACGTTGACTTGCAGCCGTTCGATTTGAACGATCCGCGATTCCGCGAAGTCACCCGAGAGCAACATTTTGCGGATCGGCTGTCGCGGCCTGAAGACTCCTCGGAAATGGTCTCAACTGCGGGAATGACCGTCCGGTGTTGAAGTTGGTGTGAGCCTTGATGACGAGGTAGACCGTTACTACACACCAGCCCGCAGCAAGGACGTAGACAGCTCTCGCACCAAGAGGTCTGCAATTTCCGCTGGGCTCGCGTTTTGAGCGTTCTCAATCGGGTCGCACCTCTTTCGCATAGGTAGTTGGATTCTTAAAAACTGGAACTCATGTCGACGCAACATGATTTCGCTCCGGGCCTACGAAGTCCGGCATGTTCAAAAGCGCTTCATGGGTGAATCCACCTTCATTTATTCTCGAAAGCACGGCATCAAGCGTTTCAAAAAAGCTCTTCGTCCCCTCGTACCACTCTGCACGAAGGCACTGATTCTAAAAGAACGTGCAGAAGCTTCTCTGGGCCCCTAAACTTCTTCCGATACGCGCTGGAACCGCTTTGCTACGCCTGCGGGTCGCTCGTGACGTGTCGGCGAGACCTACCTGAAGATCCGGGGCATGTGGGTCTCGAGATAAGCAACTCCCGCACACCCAAGAGTCCGCGATGATTATTTCTATTGCGGTTTCAAACCGAAGATTTCTGTAAAGACATTGCATAGAACCGCTTCGGCCGAAGCGGTCGGCAGTTCGTTGGGCATGGTCATGTTGAAGTAAAGGATGCCGTCCATCAATGCGATGGCGGCGAGCGCGTAGTCGGTGCAAGGACCTGGCGATTGCATATTGACGCGTTTGCGGAAATGTTCGATGAAGGACGCGACCATATCGCGTTTTTCCAGGCACAGGGCGTTCATGCGTTGCCGGAATTTCGCGTCACGCATGGCGTGCAGACGCGCCTCTGCCCAGATGACGTAGTTGCCCTCGTCACGATAACGCTGTGCGTATAACAAGGTGAGCTGCTTTTGCAGCCCCTCGCTGCGCGGGTCTGCATCCAGCAGCTTCCGCAAGTTTTCCTGCACGTTCTGATGATCGCGCCGGAGCAGTTCGAGGAACAGATCGTTCTTGCTGTCGAAGTTCGAATAGAACGCGCCGCGGGTATAGCCGGCGTGGGCGGCGATGTCCTCCACGCTGGTCGCAGCCAGCCCTTTCCCTGCAATGCGCAGGGCCGCTGCGTCGAGCAGGCGCAAGCGAGTCTGTTCGCGGGCTTCATCTCGGCTTAATCGTTTACGTGGCATGCGGCAAGGTATCGAGTCATCTGGCACAAGTGTCTCGTTGCGTTATCAGCCCGATGCGGCGCGTGGCGCGGACGGAACGATGCGTTCCGTCGCGTGACGGCAAGCAACAGCAGGCACCTTTCGACAGACGGGCGAAACGGAGCCCCCGGCAACGGCCATCGAACAACGGAGACGGCAAAATTCCATGCCCTCCCTGGGCGCTACGGGCGCATACGGTTACTACCTGATTGCGACTGCTTCCAGGTCGCCAGCTTGCCAACCTCCCCCGAGTGCCTTGAAGGCAGCGACCGCTGCACGTGCTGATTCGGTTTGCGCCTGCGCGCGCTCATCCGAGGCACGGAGCAGGTTTTCGTCGGCCTGCAGGACTTCGATCAGACTGACGACACCTTTTTGATAGGCTGCAAACGAGGCCGCTCGCGCGCGGCCGAGCGAGTCCACTCCCTGGGTGAGCACGGCAGCCTGTTCCTCGCGCTTGACCAGGGCCGAGAAGGCGTTCTCCACGTCCTCGGTTGCATGTAGTGCAGCAAGCCGATACGCAGCCAGCATCTCGGCCTCCTGGCCCTTGGCCTGATCGATCTGCGCATTGATCCGGCCGAAGTCGAACAGACGCCAGCGCAGCCCCAGCACGCCGGCCGCCTGGTTGGCGCCGCTTGAAAACAGATTGCCGCTAGCCACTGATGTCGCGCTGCCGATCAGTCCACTGAGAGAGAGCTTGGGGTAGTACTCGGCGATGGCGACACCAATGCGCGCATTCGATGCGGCGAGGCGCCGCTCAGCCACGATCAGGTCGGGCCGGCGCCTGAGCAACTCACCTGGCGATCCGGTGGCCGCCATCCGCGGGGCGGCCGGGATGTCGCCAGCTTCGACCAGCTCTGCGCGATGCGTGCCGGGCTGCGCACCCAGCATCACGTCCAGTGCGTTCATCGCCGCGTCCAGACCCGTCTCGAGGACGGGGACGGAGGCCCGGACCTGGGCAAGCGCTCCCTCGGCTTGCCTCACCTGAAGCTCGGCCGCCAGGCCCTTGCCATACAGAAGGTTGATCGTGGAGAGCAGATCCTGCTGGGTCTGCACCTGCCGCCGGGCAACGTTCAGACGGGCTTGCAAGCCACGGATGCTGATGTAGGTGTCGGCGGTCTGTGCCGCCACAGCCAGGCGCGTGGCCGCTGCGCCCGCTTCCGAAGCCTGGTACTCGCCGAGCGCCGCTTCCCGTCCACGACGCAGCCCTCCGAACACATCCAGTTCCCAGCTCGCGCCAAGATTGGCTTCGTAAGCGTTGCCGTAGCGGTCGAAGCCCGGCGTCGAGTTCAAGACCCGCCCCAGCGGCGTTTCAACGGATTGATAGGCTCGGGCGGCCTGGCCGCTGAGATTGCCGGAAGGCAGCAACGCGGCATTCGCCGCCCCAAGTCCCGCACGCGCTTGCGCGACGCGAGCGGATGCCTGCACGAGGTCGAGATTCTGCTCCAGCGCTAGCGCGACGAATCGTGTCAGTTGCGGATCGCTGAACCCCGTCCACCATGTAACGAGGTCGGCACTGGCCGTCGCCTGCCGCTGCTCGAGCGCGGCCTGGCCCAGGAACCGCTCGGGCATGGGTACGTTTGGCCGGGTGTAATCGGGACCGACGGCGCAGCCTGCCGAGAGGCTGGCGACGATGAGCATGGCAAGGATGCGTTTTGGCAGCATGGGTTTCTTCCGGCGAGGAGAACAAGTGATTGTGACTATAATACATATTAGTCACTTGTTGTCGATTCCTGAGAGCGGCGGTAAGCTGCGAATCATGAAAAGTGCAATCACCTATCCCGTTTCCGCCCGCGGCCCCGCCGACCACGACGTGCGCGATCAAATCGTGGCGGCGGCCACCGAGCACTTCAGCCGCTTTGGCTACGAGAAGACAACCGTTTCCGATCTTGCCAAGGCCATCGGCTTTTCGAAGGCGTACATCTACAAGTTCTTCGAGTCCAAGCAGGCGATTGGCGAGATGATCTGCGCGAACTGTCTGCGCGAGATCGAAAGCGAGGTCAAAGCGGCCGTTGAAGAGGCCGACCGGCCACCGGAGAAGCTGCGGCGGATGTTCAAGTCGATCGTGGAGGCCAGCCTTCGCCTGTTCTCGCAGGACCGCAAGCTTTACGAGATTGCCGCGTCGGCCGCCACGGAGCACTGGCAGGCGACGCTCGCCTATGAAGAGCGCATCCAGAAGCTGCTTCAGGACATCCTGAAGGAAGGCCGGCAGAGCGGGGACTTCGAGCGCAAGACGCCGCTCGACGAGACCGCGATGGCGATCTACCTGGTCATGCGCCCCTACCTCAACCCGCTCATCCTGCAACACAGCGTCGATTACACAGTGGAGGCGCCGGCGCAGCTGGCCAGTCTGGTGCTCCGCAGCCTGTCGCCCTGAAGCAAAGCATAGGTGACTATTGACTATATTGGTCACTAGAACCATAATGAAAGCCGTCATCACTTCGTCGATGGGACTTTCATGCTCTCGCGTCGCCTCGCCACCTGTACCGTCGTGTGTTCCTTGCCATTTGCGCTAGTCGCTTGCGGCGCAAAAGCACCATCCGATCCGCGCACCGAGGCGCCGATGGTGCGTGTCGCCATTGTCCAGAGCGCGACTCCAGCGTCGCGTTCGTTCACGGGAACCGTAGCCGCCCGGGTGCAGAGCGACCTCGGGTTTCGCGTCTCCGGCAAGGTGCTCGAGCGGCTCGTGGATACGGGGCAAGCCGTCAAGCGCGGCCAGCCGCTCATGCGCATCGACCCCGCCGATCTGAAGCTCGCTGCGCTGGCTCAGCAGGAGGCGGTTGCGGCCGCGCGAGCGCGGGCCCAGCAGACGGCGGAGGATGAAGCCCGCTACCGCGACCTGCGCGGCACCGGCGCGATCTCGGCTTCGGCCTACGACCAGGTCAAGGCGGCGGCGGACGCGGCCAAAGCCCAGCTCAGCGCAGCCGCGGCCCAGGCCGACGTCGCCCGGAATGCGAGCCGCTATGCGGAGCTCGTAGCCGATGGCGATGGCGTCGTCATGGAAACGCTGGTCGAGCCGGGCCAGGTCGTCAACGCGGGGCAGATCGTGGTGCGCCTCGCCCACGCCGGGCGCCGTGAGGCCGTTATCCAGTTGCCCGAAACCCTGCGCCCCGCGGCCGGTTCGATCGCGCAAGCCACGCTCTTCGGCAAGGAAGGCATCAGCGTTTCGGCCACGCTGCGGCAGCTCTCGGATGTGGCGGATCGCCTGACCCGCACGTTCGAGGCGCGGTATGTGCTGGACGGAGAGCTCGCCAATGCACCGTTGGGCACTACGGTCACGATCCGGATTCCGGATGGACATGCCTCCGCGCAAGGCGGCTTGCAGGTGCCGATCGGCGCCCTGTCCGACGCGGGCAAGGGACCGGGGGTGTGGGTCATCAACGGCGAGCCGGCAAAGGTTGCCTGGCGGCCGGTTGCTATCCAGCATCTGGACGACGATGGCGCACGCATCGCCGGCCAGCTCAGCCAGGGCGACCGGGTCGTCGCGCTCGGCGCGCATCTGCTGCGCGAAGGCGAGCAGGTCCGGGTGGCAGGCCAGGCCGCCGCCGCTACGACCGAGGGAGCCCGTCCGTGAGCGAAGGTCGTTTCAACCTGTCGGCGCTCGCCGTACGCGAGCGCTCCATCACCCTGTTCCTCATCTGCCTGATCTCGCTCGCGGGGCTCGTCTCGTTCTTCAAGCTGGGCCGGGCGGAAGATCCCGCCTTCACGGTCAAGGTGATGACCATCATCACCGCCTGGCCTGGGGCCACCGCGCAGGAAATGCAGGATCAGGTCGCCGAAAAGATCGAAAAGCGCATGCAGGAACTGCGCTGGTATGAACGGACGGAAACCTACACGAGACCTGGCCTCGCCTTCACGACCTTGACGTTGCTCGACAGTACACCGCCTTCGGAAGTGCAGGAGCAGTTCTATCAGGCCCGCAAGAAGGTCGGCGACGAGGCTGCCAACCTTCCGCCTGGCGTCATCGGGCCGATGGTCAATGACGAATACGCGGACGTCACTTTTGCGCTGTTTGCGCTCAAGGCCAAGGGCGAACCGCAGCGCCTGCTGGTACGCGACGCGGAGACGCTGCGCCAGCGGTTGCTGCACGTGCCCGGCGTGAAGAAGGTGAACATCATTGGCGAGCAGGCGGAGCGGATCTATGTCGAGTTTTCGCATGACCGTCTGGCAACGCTGGGCGTCAGCCCGCAGGACGTATTTGCCGCGCTCAACGGTCAGAATGTGCTGACGCCGGCCGGCTCCGTGGAGACCAGGGGCCCTGAAGTACTGGTTCGCGTGGACGGCGCCTTCGACGAAATGCAGAAGATCCGCGACACGCCGGTGGTGGCGCAGGGTCGCACGCTGAAGTTGTCGGACATTGCCACCGTCGAGCGGGGCTATGAAGATCCGGCGACGTTCATGATCCGTAACGGCGGGGAACCCGCGCTGCTGCTGGGCATTGTCATGCGCGACGGCTGGAACGGGCTTGATCTCGGCAAGGCGCTAGACAGCGAGGTCGGGGCGATCAACGCCGAACTGCCGCTGGGCATGGGCCTGACCAAGGTGACGGACCAGGCGGTCAACATCAGCTCGGCGGTCGATGAGTTCATGGTCAAGTTCTTCGCCGCACTGCTGGTGGTCATGCTGGTCAGCTTCGTGAGCATGGGCTGGCGCGTGGGCCTCGTGGTCGCCGCGGCCGTGCCGCTGACACTGGCGGTGGTCTTCGTGGTGATGGCCGCGACCGGAAAGAACTTTGACCGCATCACCCTGGGGTCGCTGATCCTGGCGCTGGGCCTGCTGGTGGACGACGCCATCATCGCCATCGAAATGATGGTGATAAAAATGGAAGAGGGTTACAGCCGACTCGCTGCCTCCGCTTACGCCTGGAGCCATACCGCTGCACCCATGCTGTCGGGCACACTGGTCACGGCGGTCGGCTTCATGCCCAATGGCTTCGCCCGATCCACTGCGGGCGAATACACCAGCAACATGTTCTGGATCGTCGGCATCGCACTGATCGCGTCGTGGGTGGTCGCGGTGGTCTTCACGCCGTACCTGGGCGTCAAGATGCTGCCCGACTTCAAGAAGGTCAAAGGTGGGCACGGCGCGATCTACGACACGCCGCGCTATAACCGCTTCCGTCAACTGCTGAGGGGCGTCATCGGGCGCAAATGGCTGGTCGCCGGTTCGGTGGTGACCCTCTTTGTCGCCGCCATACTCGGTACGTCCGTGGTCAAAAAACAGTTCTTCCCGATCTCCGACCGTCCCGAAGTACTGGTCGAGGTGCAGATGCCCTATGGCACGTCCATCGCCCAGACCAGCGCCGCCACGGCGGAGGTGGAAGCCTGGCTGGCCAGACAGAAGGAAGCCCGGATCGTCACCGCCTATGTCGGCCAGGGCGCGCCGCGCTTCTATCTGGCGATGGGACCGGAACTGCCCGATCCGTCGTTTGCCAAGATCGTGGTGCGCACAGACAGCCAGGATGAGCGCGACGCATTGAAGCAGCGACTACGCCAGGCGATCGCCAACGGTCTCGCGTCCGAGGCGCGCGTACGTGTCACACAACTCGTATTCGGCCCGTATTCGCCGTTTCCGGTCGCCTATCGGGTCACGGGTCCGGACCCGGACAAGCTACGCGGTATTGCGGCCAAGGTTCAACAGGTGATGGAGGCCAGTCCGATGATGCGGACGGTCAACGCCGACTGGGGCACGCGTACGCCCACGCTGCACTTCACCTTGCAGCAGGACCGGTTGCAGGCGGTGGGACTGAGCTCCAGCGCGGTCGCGCAACAACTGCAATTCCTTCTGACCGGTGCCCCCGTCACGACCGTGCGCGAGGACATCCGAACAGTGCAGGTCATGGCGCGTTCGGCCGGCGACGTCCGTCTCGATCCGGCCCGGATCGGCGACTTTACGCTGGCTGGCGCCAACGGCCAGCGCATCCCGCTGTCACAGGTCGGCAAGGTCGAGGTCCGCATGGAGGAGCCGATCATGCGCCGGCGCGACCGGATGCCGACGATCACCGTGCGGGGCGATATCGCCGATGGCTTGCAGCCGCCGGACGTATCGACGGCAGTCACGAAGCAGCTTCAGCCCATCATGGACAAGCTGCCGGGCGGCTACCGCATCGAGCAGGCTGGTTCCATCGAGGAATCGGGCAAGGCGACGGTCGCCATGCTGCCGCTCTTCCCCATCATGCTGGCGATCACTCTGCTTATCATCATCTTCCAGGTGCGCTCGATTTCCGCGATGGTCATGGTGTTCCTGACCAGTCCATTGGGTCTGATCGGCGTGGTGCCCACCCTGCTTCTTTTCCGGCAACCCTTCGGCATCAATGCGCTGGTCGGCCTCATTGCGCTATCGGGAATCCTGATGCGTAACACGTTGATACTGATCGGTCAGATCCACCAGAACGAACAGGCGGGCCTGGGTCCGTTCGACGCACTCGTTGAAGCAACCGTGCAGCGTGCCAGGCCGGTGATCCTGACCGCGCTGGCGGCGATCCTGGCATTCATCCCGCTGACCCATTCCGTGTTCTGGGGAACCCTCGCTTACACGCTGATCGGCGGCACTTTCGCAGGGACGATTCTGACCCTCGTGTTCCTGCCGGCCATGTATTCCATCTGGTTCAAGATCAGGCCTGGCAATACGGCCGGTCGGAAAGAACAGCAGGATCAGGCACAGCCTGCGGAACAGATGCTGGAGGACCCGGCCGCCGCTTCGAGATAAAAACCGCTCATGCCATGCATGCTGTGTCGCGAAAATCGGTGGTCTGGCGCATCTGCGTGGCATCCGCCTTCCGACTCCGAGACGTCATGACGTGAAGACAATCGGTAAGCGACTCGGCCCGACCGTTTCCCCGTTCGCGCGCGCGTGAGGCATGGTGGTGATGGTTGTGTCGGAGTCAGTGTAGATCAAGTGAGATCGTGTCCACGATCGGCGATCGTGG
>NZ_JBQEPU010000032.1:0-85362 GCF_052045835.1 Paraburkholderia sp. 22099
CTCGGCGACGGCAGCCAGTGGGGCATGAACATCCAGTACGCGGTTCAGCCTTCGCCGGACGGCCTCGCGCAGGCGTTCATCATCGGCCGTGATTTCGTGGGCAACGATCCGTCGGCGCTGATTCTCGGCGACAACATTTTCTACGGCCACGATCTCGCGAAGCAGCTGGAGCGCGCCGATCAGCAGGATCATGGCGCGACCGTGTTCGCGTATCACGTGCACGATCCCGAGCGATACGGCGTGGTCGAATTCGACAAGCAGTTCCGCGCGCTCTCGATCGAGGAGAAGCCGCTCAAGCCGCGCTCGAACTACGCGGTTACGGGTCTCTACTTCTACGACAGGCGGGTGTGCGATATCGCCGCGGACATCAAGCCGTCGCCGCGCGGCGAGCTTGAAATCACCGATGTCAACTCGCGTTATCTGGCGGACGCCGCGCTCAATGTCGAAATCATGGGGCGCGGCTATGCGTGGCTCGACACCGGCACGCACGATTCGCTGATCGAGGCGGCGACCTTCATCGCGACGCTGCAGAAGCGCCAGGGCCTCGTGGTCGCCTGTCCGGAGGAGATTGCCTACCGCCAGCAGTGGATCGACGGCGAGCAGTTGCTGACGCTCGCCAGGCCGCTCGCGAAGAACGCCTACGGGCAATATCTGCAAAACATTCTTACGGATCAAGTCGCATGGCCATCCAAGTAACCGCTACGGCGCTGCCTGAAGTGAAGATCATCGAGCCGAAGGTGTTCGGTGATGCGCGCGGCTATTTCTACGAGAGCTTTAATGCGCTGGAGTTTGCCGAACACGTGGAAGCCGGCGTGACGTTCGTGCAGGACAACCATTCGCGCTCGGCGAAGGGTGTGTTGCGTGGGCTGCACTACCAGATCCAGCATGCGCAGGGCAAGCTCGTGCGCGTGGTGGAAGGCGAAGTGTTCGATGTGGCCGTCGACATCCGCAGGAGCTCGCCGAACTTCGGCAAGTGGGTGGGCGTGACGCTCTCGGTCGACAACCACCGGCAACTGTGGGTGCCGCCGGGTTTCGCGCACGGTTTCGTGGTGTTGTCGGAGTCCGCGCAGTTTCTCTACAAGACCACCGACTACTGGTTCCCCGAGCACGAGCGCAGCATCGTCTGGAACGATCCGGCGATCGGCATCGAGTGGCCGATCGACGCCGAGCCGTTGCTGGCCGCGAAGGATGCGGCGGGCAAGCGGTTGGCCGATGCCGAGCATTTCGCGTGAGGACGGTTGAATGACTACACGGAAACCCGCGACTATCCTGCTGACTGGCGTGAATGGTCAGGTCGGCTTTGAACTGGCGCGCACCCTTCAGGGTCTGGGCCGGGTTGTCGCGCTCGATCGCGGCCGTCTCGACCTTGGCAATCTCGATCAGGTGAGGAGCGTCGTGCGGGAAGTCAAGCCGACATTGATCGTCAATCCCGCCGCGCACACGGCTGTCGACAAAGCGGAAAGCGAACCCGATCTGGCAATGCGCCTGAACGCGGAGGCACCCGCGGTTCTGGCGGAAGAAGCCAGGCGATTGAACGCGGCGTTGGTTCATTATTCAACCGACTACGTCTTCGACGGCACGAAGATCGGCGCTTATGTCGAAGACGACGCGGTCAATCCTCAGAACATGTACGGCAAGAGCAAGCTTGCCGGCGAACAGGCGATCGCGGCTTCCGGCTGCTCGCATCTGATTTTCCGCACGAGCTGGGTGTACGGCACGCGCGGCAAGAATTTTCTGCTGACGATGCTGCGCCTCGGCGCGGAGCGCGATGAATTGAGCGTGGTGGCCGACCAGATCGGTGCGCCGACATGGTCGAACACTATCGCAACGTTGACGTCGAATGTACTGTCGCAATCAGTAGTAGGCGATCCCGACGACTGGTGGAAGCGGAACTCCGGCGTGTATCACCTCACGGCGTCAGGCGCAACGTCGTGGCATGGTTTTGCGCAAGCGATCTTCGATAACTCGACGTTGGCGAAAAAGCCCACGGTCAAGCCGATTCCCGCCGCTTCCTATCCAACGCCCGCCGCACGCCCGGCCAATTCGCGGATGTCGAACGATAAGCTGTATGCGACGTTCGGGGTCAAGGCGCCGGAATGGGAAGACGCGTTGCGGCTGAGTCTCGACTCACTCGCGCGTTCTTAATCGAGCTTGCCGCCTTTGCCGCGAAGACCGTCGCAAATGCCCTTGCTCATCATTACGATGTCTTCACGCCGGCGACTGGACAGAAGGGCGAAGATAACGAATTTGATCGCTAGCCTGCACAGTTCGTTGACTTTCCAGCTGAGTGAAATGTAAGGGCGGCGGCAAAGCAGCAATGCGTTGCGATAGTAGTAGTAACGTCGGATCGGCTTGTGAACCGCGAGGCGAACGGTTGCGACTTCAAGCGCCTTTTCGCCAATGGTATGCGTCATCGTGACGTCGTAGGCGCCATAGCTTTGATAGCCTTTCGCCTTCGCCCGCAAGCCCCATTCGATATCCACGTAGTCGATAAACAGGTCTTCGTCCATTGGACCGACTTTCGTAATCGCGGCGAGTGATATCAGTGCGCCCGACGTGATGAGATAGTCGGCGGTCGTGACTCTCGGCCCGCCATCGTCACGCTTGCGGCGCGGGAAACCATGATGGAACTCGATAAACGGCAAGTAATAGCCGCGGTTGGTCTCGAAGAAGTACGGGCCGATCTGCGCAAACGGGGCGCGCGACGCGAGTTGGTCGGCATGTGTTTCGAGCCGCTGGATCATGTCGTCGAGCGGGGTGCTGTCCTGATCGAACAGTGCGCAGAACTCACTCGTCGTGTGCGTCTGAACGGCGGTGAAGCCGCGATTCAGAGCCGCTGAGATTCCATTGTTCGACGACAGGCGGATGATGCCGGTCACGACGGGTTCGAGCGCTGCATTCCATGCCGGGAAATTGCTGGATGCGTTGTCGATGATGAACACCGCCTGAACCTGCGGCGCAAGATGCTTCGCAAGACGCAGAAGCGCTTCGGCTTCCGGTTCGTAGGTGACAATGACGGCTGAAGTTCGGTTTGACACTACTGGGAATTCCTGTCGGGATCGAGAGCGAGGGTAATCGAAGAACGAGGAGTGGTCAATTCAGCCGTCTGCTGCGCGACGCGTAGCTGGCGCTCGTAGCGACCGCTTGGGCTGGGGCACTGAGGGCGTGGCGTGCCGCGTTTGAACTGATGTTAGGAAAACATGCAAGCTGACAAATTTCGCATCGTGTTGCTCGATACGAAGTATCGAAATCCGAACCACTATATTTGTATCGCGCTGGGTAGCGCGTTCGAGCGCAATCCCGATGTCGAGTTTGTCAGGAAGGCCGATCCGCTCGATGCGCTGAGCGTCGCGCACGAGCATCGCTGCAATCTGTTCGTTGCTTTCGACGGCGAGGAACTCGACGCGATTCTCTGCGAGCGTTTATCCACGTTGTGTGGCCGTTCCGTCCTCTGGGTCACGGAAGATCCATACGAGATCGATGTCAACGTTCGTCATTCGAAGCTGTTCGATCTTGTCTTCACCAACGATTCGGCCAGTGTCGACAACTACGGCACCAAGGGACGTCATCTGCCGCTCGCGGGGGCAACCGAGTTTCACGACCACGCCGTGATTCCGGTCGACAAGCCGCTTCGGTACGAGCTGTTTTTCGCCGGGACGGCATGGCCCAATCGCACGGCGTTCGTTCGCTCGGTATTGAGAGACATACCCGCCAACTGGCGTTTCAAGCTTGCGCTGCCGACCAACGAACATCTGCCGCCGCGCGATGTCGACATGCCCGAGAGCATGTTGTCATGGCGAACGTCGCCGGTCGACTTCGGGCGCTTTGTGAATCACAGCGCGGCGACGGTCGTCTTGCCGCGTAAATTTTCAGCTTCGGGTACGCGCGATTTTGCCGAGACGCCACCTCCGCGCCTGTTCGAAGCGGCGCTAGCGGGCGGAGCGCAACTCGTCCACGGTTCGCTGGCGGAGGTTGCGCACTCGTTTGCTCCCGAGCAGGAGATCCTGTTTTTCGACACCGAGCGCGAATTCATCGAGAAAGCCGCGGCGCTGGTCAACGATCGTCCCTACCGTAATCGCATCGCGCAAGCCGCGCGAGAGCGCGCTTTTCGCGACCATACGTATGACCGGCGTGTTGCGACGATCCTCGATCACTCGCGGCTTCTCACGCCTGCAAAGCCAGTCGAATGGCGCGCCGGCAACGAGCCCGCAGCCGCCGATGCTTCCTGTAGCAAGACCCGCAAGACGCTCCTCTTCGTCTGTCACAACATGGTGGAGCGCGGCAACTTTGGCGGAGTGGAGGTGTATCTCGACCGGATGCGCACGGCGCTGCGCGAGGAGTTCGATGTCCTTTTCTACGTGCCTGGCGAGCGCGGTCATCACCATGAAGCCCATCTGCTTTCGCACGATTACACCGTGCTCAAAAGCGTCAAGTTCAGGGAAGGGTATAGCCCGGTGTTGATGGCATCGGCGGAACGCGAGCAAGCGTTCTATTCGATTCTTGTCGACTATCAGATCGACCTGGTTCACTTTCATCATTTCATCGGCCACGTGCCTTCGCTCGTTTATGTGGCAAAGGGCCTGGGTGTGCCGACCGCGATCACCGCGCATGATTTCTTGCCGCTCTGTAATGAGTTCAATCTGATCTCATTCAACGGGCGCTTTTGCGGCGCGCCGAAGGTCTCGCTGGCGCAATGCGACACCTGCCTGCTGGAGAAGCATTCGATCCCGCCAGGCTCGCAGGCGACACGCCGGAACTTCTGGAATGGCGTGCTGGGCGCAACAGACGTATTGGTGTTCAACACCGCCGGCACTCGCGACATATTGAGCGACGTTTACCCGGCAGTGCGCGAGCATCGCGGGCTCAAAATAGTCCCGGTCCCGATTCATGACGACGTGCCGCGCCGAACTGCGTCCGGTCGGCCCGCGGGGGAAATCCCCACCGTGCGAGCTTCGCAACCGACGCAAGCCGACTCGACGAAGTCGTCCGGGCCAACCACGCAGGTCGAGCAAGGCGGACAAGGCGGCCGACCCACACTGAAAGTGGCGATTCTCGGCAATTTGACGCCCGAGAAAGGGGGCGACGTTCTGCTTCACGCATTCGCCGGCCTTGCCGATGCGCCTGTCGAATTCCATGTGTTTGGCCGCGTCAACCTGGGCTATGAGGAACTCACCGATACCGCTCGGTATCCCAACATCACGCTGCATGGCTCATATTCCGCGGATGACATTCCCGAGGCTTTATCCGAATGCGAAGTCTCGGTTCATGCATCGATCTGGCCCGAGACCTATTGCCTGACGCTCTCGGAAGCATGGCAGCAGGGCATCGTGCCGATCGTCACCGACATCGGCGCACTCGGTGAACGCGTGTCGCATGGCGTGAACGGCCTCAAGGTTCGCGTGCAGAGTGAAGGCGATCTGATCGACGCCATTCGCTTATTGGCGGAAGACCGGCATCTGCTCGCGAAGCTGAAGTCGAATATCACAAGCGGGCTGTATGAAACCTTGACCGCGCATGTGGAAGCGTTGAACGCCGTGTACAGCCCGTTACTTCGTTCGTTGCCCGCGCAGTCGACCCAGCATGAGCCGCCGAAACGGCTTCCCGTGCTCAAGGACTACGGCATCGTCCTGCAATCGAATGCGTGGACCCATCAGACGGTGGGGCGGCCGCGAATTCCTCGGTGGCGGCCCGCCGGTCCGCGCGGCGGCAGGGCCGTCCGTGTCTATCAGTTCTATAAGGAAAGAGGACCGGTGCAGACATTCAAGCTTTTTGTTAAACACGGCAAGAGGATTCTATGGCGCCGATAGAACGCGTACTGGTTTGCGGTGCGTCGCTGGATGCCGTCAACAATAACTCGGTGTTGCGTGGTTACGTGGGCCGCGGCTTCGGCGAGGTGCTCGGGGATGCCGCGGTGCGCACTTCTTCGCTCGAAGCAGCCGAGCAGATTGCGGCGGAGTTCTCGCCCCAGCTCGTGGTCGTATTCGGCTCGTGTATGCCGCAGACCTCCATCTATCATGGGCTGCGCAACTACTGCGCGCGCTCCGGCGCCGTGCTGAGTTTCTGGTTGCACGACGATCCGTACGAATTCGACTATCACTACAAGATTCTGGACGTCGCGGACATCATTTTCTCGAACGATCGCTGGGCCGCCACCCATTATCAGCACCCGCACACGTACCACGTCCCGCTCGCGGCTGATCGGGATGCTCACTTTCGCGAGACCGGCGGCATCAAGGACCGCGACGTGTTTTTTTGCGGAGTCGGATTCCCGAACCGTCAGCAGTTGCTGCGCGACTGCGCGCCGCGGCTCACGGGTTTGAAGGTCGAAGTGCTCGGCGATGGCTGGCCCACCGATATCGCGTTTGCCCGTAATGAGCGAATTGCGAATTCCGCGCTGCCCGATTGGTCGGCGAGATCGCTCGTGACGCTGAACATCGGGCGTCGCTATAACCTGGCGAACGAGCGCTTCAATCTCGATGCATCGACGCCCGGTCCGCGGACCTTCGAGGCGGCAATGGCGGGCGCTGTGCAGTGCATGTTCGTCGAAGGGCTGGAGATACTGGACTATTTCGATCCCGATAATGGTGAGATTCTCCTCTTCGATTCCCCCGAAGAGTTGCGCCGGCAAGTCGACGCGTTGCGCGACGATCCCGAACTCGCGATCCGCTATAGCCAGGCGGCACAGCGCCGTGCGCTTGCGGATCACACGTACAGGAACCGGGCGGAACTCATCCTGAACACGGTTCGTTCGGTCATGCGCGCGTGATGGCCGAAGATCCAACGAGCGAGCCAACGGCGGACCGTCTTGCGGCGCGGCAGATCGGTGAAAGCCGCATCTTCGCGGTCGTCGTCACGTTCAATCCGGACGCGGTTTGTCTTGCCGAACTGGTCGCGGCCACGCTTGCACAAGTCAGCGGTCTGGTGATGGTCGATAACGGCTCGCGCGAGGACGTGTCCAGGTTTTCG
Organism: Paraburkholderia sp. 22099; assembly: GCF_052045835.1. Classification (NCBI taxonomy): domain Bacteria; kingdom Pseudomonadati; phylum Pseudomonadota; class Betaproteobacteria; order Burkholderiales; family Burkholderiaceae; genus Paraburkholderia; species Paraburkholderia sp. 22099. The sequence goes on from NZ_JBQEPU010000032.1 coordinate 6,967, forward strand.
CTTCTGGACAACGATCGCATCGTATTCCTTCCGCTCGGGCGGAACGTCGGTGTTGCTGCGGCGCAGAACGCCGGCGTGGAGTTGGCCAAGGCACACCACGCGACCGACATTCTGCTTCTCGATCACGACAGCGTGCCCGACGGCAGCATGGTGGCGCGCCTGCTTCGAGCGCGCCAGCAACTGTCCAGTCAAGGCATCCCGGTGGGCGCCGTCGGTGCGGTGGCGGTCGACCGTCGAACCGGCAAGCGCGCGCCCGTCGCGCGATCGCGTGAAGGCCGCGCTTCATTTGCCGTTCCCGCGGTTGACGCAGGACCGATCGAAGCCGATTATCTGATCGCCTCGGGAACGCTCATATCGATCGAGGCATTGTCGGCAGTGGGCCCGATGAACGAATCGTTTTTCATCGACCAGGTGGACGTGGAATGGTGTTTTCGAGCCGCGGCGCGGGGCTTGAGGCTGTTCTGCGAGCCGGCGGCTTTGCTCCACCATGCGATAGGCGAGCGCGTTATCCGCGTGTGGCTGTTCCGGTGGAGGGAACTGAGCGTGCATGCGCCCCTACGTAACTATTTCTTCTTCCGCAACACGCTTGCCTTGTTCCGGTCGGGGCTGGTTAGCGCGCCGTGGAAGAGATACTGGACGCGCGTGCTGGTGCTGTCGTTTGTCGCTCAGACCTTGTGCGTGGCGCCCCGCGCAAAACGGCTCGCGGCGATGACGCGCGGAATCCGCGACGGGCTCAGAGCCGAAGCGGCGGCGCGTTAGCGGCTCTGCAGCGCTGGTATGCGACGGCTTCGGAAGAAGTGCTTCAGATACAATACTCGTTCGTAATTTGCTGGAATCGTATGGAACACGACAACACCCTGAAAAGCTACGGTGGACTTCGCGAGTTTCTCGCGGCACTGGCCACGCCGCATCTTTGGGCGCTACTGGCCTGGTACGACATCCGGCAACGTTATAGAAGGTCCGTTCTCGGCCCGTTTTGGGTAACGCTTTCGACTGGCGTCATGATCGGCACGATGGGCCTGCTTTGGTCAGTGCTTTTCAAGAGCGACGTGCGCGCCTATCTGCCGTTCTTTGCAGTCGGTAATATCGTCTGGACGTTCTATTCGACGCAAATCAATGAAGCCTGCCTGGGCTTTACGCAGTTCGAGAACATCATCAAGCAGATCCGCTTTCCGATGGCGGTCTATCTGCTGCGGATCCTGATGCGCAATCTGATTATCCTGGCGCACAACTGCGTCATCATTATCGTTGTGCTGGTGTGGCTCGCTCCGCCGTTGACCTGGGTCGCCTGGCTCGCATTGCCCGGACTGCTGCTCGGCAGCGCGGCAATGATGGGCGCCTCGCTGATCGTGAGCGTGTTCTGCACGCGCTTTCGCGATATGCCGATGATCGTGCAAAACCTGATGCTGGTGATGTTCTACATCACGCCGATCATCTGGCGCCCCTCGGCGCTTGGTCCGCAGCATCAATGGGTCGCCACCTATAACCCGTTTGCGCATTTGATCGAGATCGTCCGGGCTCCGTTGATCGAGGCAAGGTTTCCTGTCGAGTCGTGGCTGTGGTCGCTGGCAACGGCGGCAATCCTCCTCATTTTTGGCGTAATGCTGCAAGGTCGCTTCAAGGACCGCATTGCGTATTGGCTTTGATTAATTGATGACTGAATCTTATATTCGCGCGACGAACCTCCTGGTCGAATTCCCGATCTACAACGCGTCGCATAGATCGCTGCGGAAATCGTTGCTTAGCGCAACGACCGGGGGACGGGTCGCTTCCGACGCGGGGCGCCGCGTTACCGTGCGCGCCCTCGACGACGTTTCGTTCGAGCTTCGGCCGGGTGACCGGGTCGGTCTCGTGGGGCACAACGGCGCGGGCAAGACAACCATGCTGCGGGTTCTGGCGGGCGTGTATCCGCCAGTGTCCGGACGCCTGGTCGTGAAAGGCAGCATCGTGTCGCTGATCGACATGTCTCTCGGCATGGAACCTGAGGCGACCGGCTACGAGAACATCTTTCTGCGCGGAATCATCATGGGTTTACGGCCCGCCGAGATCGAGGAAAAGCTCGACGAAATCGCGGCTTTCAGCGAACTCGGCGAAGACTTCCTGAACATGCCCGTGCGTACCTACTCGAGCGGCATGATGTTGCGTTTGGCATTTGCGGTGTCGACCGCGGTCAAGTCGGACATCGTGCTCATGGATGAATGGCTCTCCGTGGGCGATGCGTCGTTCAACGACAAAGCCGCGAAGCGCCTCACTCAGGTTGTCGAGGAATCGGCCATTCTCGTTTTGGCGTCGCACTCGCCGGACATGGTCAAGCGCATGTGCAATCGGGTATTTTCATTCGAGCACGGCAAGATCACCGAGATATCGGTGTGAACGTATCGCTTGCGTAGGCCGTTGAACGGCGAGATAGCAGGGCGTCCGCCGCTCCCGTCAATCGTGCGCTGAACGGGAGCAACAACCACTCGCCGGCGTGTTTATCGACTGGCGCGTCTATTGAGCGTGGTTTTCATTTTTCTTAGCGGCTCGGTCACTCGCCACGAACTCGAGTGATGTATCGACTCGATGGTCTTGAGCGCGTTTTGCAAGCGAGCCTCGGTAACGTTGAGCGTCTGTTGCAGTCGCTCGACGTCGGCTTGGGTTGCCGCTAACGCTTCTGTCGCCATCGACAACTGGTTGGTGAGATCGCTGATAGCGGTGCTCTCGGCGGTATCGGGAGCCTCGACATTGCACGTCTCGGCCATGCGTCGCCAGCTGTCGACGACACGTGCCCTATCTTCACAGGGGCGGAGGGCGACGAAAAACTCGATGGTGTCCCGCTCCGTGTCGAAAAACTGTTCGCAACTCAAGGATATGAGCCCCGCCGCGGCCAATTGCTCCATCAACGTTGCGAACGAATAAGGGGTAAAAACCCAGCAGTGCGCATCGCAATACACGCCCGTTTCCAAAGCGTTCTTCGCGCGCTCTAATGTGCGACGCACATCGGCGGTTCGGCTCAGATTCTCGGCGTGAATGTCGCCTCGCCACGCGGCCATGGCATCGATTGGAATGGCATTCAGAAAATAGTCGAGAATGAAATAAGGCTGTGGCGCTCGAGGGTGCGTCAGATGAGCCGCCAGAACTTCCGCGAGTTGGGTTTCCCTGCGGAGAAAATCAAAGGTAAAGCGTCGGTCCGGTACCGCGAGTCGGATTTCACCGGAGGGAGACAAGACTGAATGGAGTTCATTGAGCCAGGCAACCAGGTCCGGGACATGTTCCACGACATGGGAAGCGATGACGAAGTCAATTTCCCGGTTCAGGGACTCTTTTAATGTTTTTGCTCCCCAGATAACGTCGGTCTCGACGATCTTTGCCGGATCGACGTGGGGATTGCCGTGATAGTGCCGTCTAAGTGTGTCGGCGTCGGCGTAGTCCACGTAAATGACCGCTGCATCGGCCTTGGTCAATATGGGATTGCAGAGGGCTCCTATCTCGACGCCGACGGCCGTTTGTAGATCCAATCCATCAATCAATTTGCCTCTGCGGTCCATGCATGTCTCCGGTTTTAGGGCGCCCTCCGTCGTCTTGCGAACGACGGGGCGGGGCGCGCCTAGAGTTGAGCTAATGCTGCTTCGGGACTACTCATCTGGTCGCTGTGGGGTGAAATCTGTTTGCCGAAAATGGTGTTGACGATTGTCTTGCCATATTGGTCCCAGGCATAGTTCTGCTTCGCGTAGTCGAAACCGGCTACCGCCATTTTCGCGTACTCGTCCCTGTCGCGTAACAGCATCAGCGCACGCGACAACTTGGCTTCCCACTCGTGAGACTTGGCGAGAAATCCGGTCTTTCCATCGACGATCGAATTACGGAATGTGAAGATCGGCGTGGCTATCGAGATCGTGCCGGCAATCGCCGCTTCAAAAAACTTGAGTTCGGACTTGCAGTTCGTGAACGTATTGTCGATGAGTGGCGCAATATTGATTTCGGTTTGCGCGATTAGCTGCTGAAGATTCAGATAATCCTGGAGCGGATATCGGTCGATGCGATCCGCGTACTGTTCGAGCGATGGCCCCGGTTGCAGGAATCCGACGATCACCAACCGAAGGTCGTCGTCTTGCCTGAGCAACTGCGCTAACGTTTGCGAAACCACGGCGAAGTCACGGTTATGCGTGGGAGATCCGCTGAAATAGCCTATGTGGTATGGAGCGCTCGACTTGAAGCCAGTGACTTCCTTGCGCCTGAAAAGTCGCTCTGATACCGCCTGCTGTTCGCGGTTAAGAAAATTGGGTATGACGCCGACGGTGACATGTGGCGCAAAAGTCCGTATCTGCTGCGCCAAAAATGTATTGGTCGTAATCGCGCCATCGCACGCCCGTAACAAAGCACCGTTTCGCGAGCAATAAGCGAAGAAATCATCGAGCACAGGTTCCTGGTCGACGTCCCGGTCCAGCGTGTCCAGGACCAGATGCACGTAGTCCGCGTTGAACACCAGATCGTCGACGTCGTACAGCACTCGCACGCCACGGTTTTTCGCGTGGGACACCAGTTGCGCAATACACGGCGCGTATTTGGTACGACAAAACACGAGCGCATCGACATGGTCGATCACCGCGTGCATTCTCTTTATGTCGCCGTAGTGGAACCAGGACGCGGACACCTCGCCTTCCGCGTTGAGCGCCTCGACCATATTGAAAATTCTGTACCGGAACGTGCTGTTGTCTGGCCTTTCATAGAAATAGGCGACACGCGTCGGCGCGGTGTTCAGCATCGAAAAGCGCTGTTCGAACGTGAGGTGCCACGGGTCACTGTATTCGATACGGTCCGTGAGGGCAGACTCAAACATGACGCCCCTCCGAGCCTGCGTCAGGGTAAAGCTGGTACAGGCATTGGCTTAGAGATTCGGACCAGTTTTCGCCGATCTTGTTTTGAGCGAAGTTCGCCGATCTTCTCACTGGATCGTTTGCCAATGCCACGGCTTTGACGATTTCCTGCTTGAGGCTGCTCACACTGTGATCGGCACAGAGAATGTTGCGGGAATATCGTTCCAAAGACTTCTTGAGCCCGCTTCGATTGGTGACGACAACGGCGCCCGTAGCCGCGAGATCAAGCGGCGGATAGCTGGGGTGGGGGGTATCCATGAGGCACAGTCCAACGTCCATGGTCCGCACCAGATCGATATAGTCTTGCCACGGCAGATTCTGGTGAAAGAACGGCCGAATACCATGAGGTAGCTCGATGTCGTGCATATCCTTGCCAACGAAATGGAACTCCCACTGCTCGGCGGGAAGCGTTCCATCTTCCAGGCACGCGCTAATCGCTTCGAGGCCTCTCCAATACAGATTGCGAAGGTTATGGGGGCGAGCGTAGAAAAAGAATCGACGCACGCCGTTCGTCGCCTTCGGATGGTTCTCGCCGTTAAACAGTGTCGGAAATGCGGGTTCGAACCACGCGCCGTTCCGCGATACGTTCGCAAGTGCATCAGGACCGGTTGTCAAATGATCGAATAGCATCCTGGTGTTGATCACGATGCGAATGTCTGGATCGCTGACCGTTTCAATGCAGCGAAGTCGCTCATCGCCGTGCGCATAGAACATTCGCTCATCTTCCTGCATCAGATAAATAATGCGGTCCGGGTGAGCTATCTGTCGCACCGACCTGGTCGTCCACCATGAGGTGGTGACGAACAGTTCGTCGGGTACTACCGGTACTTCGTGTCCACCGGTTATTCCCGAGAAAATAAAGTCGATGTTGTCGTGCCAGTCGATATTGTTCAGTTTGAGGATATGCCCGAATGCATTCGGATCAGCCGGTTCGCTTCGCGTAACGAGGCGCAACCGTGCGCCGATGTGCTTGGCCAGCGAAGCCGCGAACACGATCGAGGTGCCGACCCCGCCGAACAAACTACCGGGGCCAATGCTATCGGTGACCAAGGTAACGCGCCTCGGCTCGCCGGTCACCGCGTACGTGCGCAATGGGGCGATTGACGCAAAGTGTTGGCTGAGTAAATCGCGGACGTCGATCGGATGACGGATTCCCTGCGCCGCATGAACATGCGTATTCGACGCTACGGAAGGCGAGCGGGAAACCGGTTGAATGGCGCGATTTTGTTCTCGTCCATACCTTTCGTAGTGGACGAGAGGATTGAGTTGCATTGCCGCAGCATCCGCGTAGTGGCTCAGATACCAGTTGGCGTCGAACTTGAGGCTGGGATTTCTGCGATCGGTCCAGACCACCGCGTAGTGCAACGCGGGCGGCAGACCGGAGGCTGCGACATCGGGGTATTGAGAGACGTACCAGGCTGCGTCGAAAAGAGGAGAGCGGCTGATGATAGCCGCGGCCTCCGTTCTTTGCCTGCGCTCCACGAGCTTGGTGCGGAGTTGGCCTCGCAGCGACCAGAACACGACCTTGGCGGCGCGGACGGCATTGCGATGCACTGCCGGGTGTGAAGTAAGAAAGCTTCGAGCCGGGCTTGTCAGGCGCCAGAATATGCTCGATTCGATCGCCATGCGTTGCGCCCGCTCATCGGCGAGCGCTTTCTCCACTTCTGGACGAACTGCCGGAGCGGCATGAATGCGCTCACTCATCGCCGCTATCTCGCGCGCATGATCGTCCCGCTCGCGTCTGAGCGTTGCTTCGAGTTTGGCGGCACGCGCGTTGGCGGTTCGCTCCCTGACCTCGGCCTCCACGACATGAGCGGCCATCTGCCGCTCGCCGACTTTGGCCTGTTCGAGTTCCGCGTTCGCGGAAGCTCGCGCGTCGTTCAGAGCCTGCACGTGTGCTTGAGCCTGAGCGCCCGCGTATTCGATATGTCCTTTTTCTCTTTGCTCCGCTTCCCAGCGTCCGCCTATCAGGGCGAACCGGTTGCGGACCGTCGCCGCGTCCGCATTGCCGAGTGCGCACAGCGTGCTGACGCTTTCACTGACATTCGTGCCGACGGCAAGGACGCCGAGACCATGCGCATGAAGAAACTCGAACGACGGAAATTGCGTTCGCAGTTCCGCCCACAATTTCCATACGCCGAAGTCGTCATGTCGCTCGTTGGTGTCGTGAAACAGAACGACGGCTCGATCGCTTAGCTTGCTTTTCCAGGTTTCAAAATCGTGCTTGACCGCTTCGTAGGTATGGAGACCGTCGATATGAAGCAGATCGATCGTTCCATCCGCGAAATGCGGTGCCGCGTCGTCGAACGTGCAGCGCATGAGCGTGGAGAATGCCGCGAACTTGGTGCGGTGATACTGATCCAGATCGGCAAAGACCTGGTCGCCGTATCGTCCTGCGTGCGGGTCTCCGGTCCAGGTGTCCACCGCATAACAACGCGTATTGAGGCCGAGGCGCTCGATGGCCAGGCAGAACGCGGCGTAGGAAACGCCCGTATGAGTGCCCAGTTCTACGAATAGCCTTGGCTTGACCGCACTTATGATCCAGTGCGCGAAGGGGATATGCCCGCTCCACGCGCTATGCGCATCAATTCGGTCCGCTACCCAAAAAAGAGGGTCGAGCCGATCATCGTACAGTCGTTGGACGGATAGATCGGGGAGGTCGGCCGGTCCAGCGGTACCGACAGGCAAGTTGGCCGTATTCATGCGCCTCGAGATATTGTTGCGAAAGGAGGCACAAATTATATCCAGAGATTACGGCGGCTTGTCGTTCGTTACCACGAAAGGTCATTTCACGGGCACCGTTGGCCCCGGTGCGGCCCGCCTGGCAGCGGCCTCCGGGCGAATCGATCCGCGAAGAACGCGGATATGCGCTACGACCTGCCGCGGACTCGCCGGGCAATCACACGGATCGGTTCGGTGACGCGCCACGAGGTGGAGTCGCGTAGATGGGCGATCGAATGTTCGAGCGCCGCGATTCGAGCACTGGCTTCAGTTCGCTCATCTCGCGTTCTTTGTTCGTAATCCTGCTGTAACTGCTGCTCAAGCTCGCTGGCGTGCATTCGCGCTGCTTCCTGATGCGCTTTCAGATCGGCTTCCGCTCTGGCTTGTGCGTCAGCCGCTTCCCGTATCGTTTGTTCGAGCTGTGAGCGGAGCCCCTCTTTCTCCGCGGACAAACGATCGGCGAGTGCGCTCGCTTGCTCGGCCTGACCTTGCCAGTGAACCGCGTCCGCCGACCTGGCCTTGACTTCGCCTCGCAGGCGGGTGAGTTCGCGTAAAAGCGCCGCGCGATCGAGCGTTTCATGCGACGGAAATGAGACCTGGCTCTTCGACAGCTTCTCCGGTTGGCCCGACTGCGCCTGTTGCTTTGCAGCTTCGCCAATCTCCTTGCCGGCTCTCACCTTGCCGGAATCCGCGATCCTCGAGTGGACAGCGTTCGCGTCCTGCCGATTGATGCGGGTCTGCAGAATCGGTTCGAGCTTGGACCAGAGATAATCTCCTTCCTCGACGAGCCGGGGGAAGTCCAGAAAAATCATCGGGACATCTTTTTTGACGAGCGCCCTCACCGTTTCATGGAAACCCAAGGCGAGGATTCGCGCCTGGTCGATCGGATTGAGCGAATAGACGATGCCGCCGGGCGTCTGGCCCCAGGTCTCCCATTGCGCCACCTGGGGATCCACGTTTTCGTTGCCGTAGCGAGCGCGCATTTCGAGTATGACGCGGCTTGTCGCCGCCTCGACGATGTCGCGCATCGGCATGATGACCGCGTCGAGGGTGATGTCGGTCCTCGCCATCAGGTCGTCGACCACCTCGAACAACCACGGAGACTTGACGATGTACGGCAGCGCATGGCCGGCGATCGGCGTGTCTTCCAGACCCGCGTTTGCGTTCTCATCGAGCTTGTCGTCCGGATTCGCCGCCAGATGCGTTTCCAGGCCGCAGGCGGCGAGATATTGAACGAGAAAGCTGGTGCCGGCACGTCCGGTGCCGGCGATAATTACGTGGTGGCTCATATTTAGCGGCTAAAGACGCGAATCGATTTCGATGGGTGGCGAATTGTACAAGAGGAGCCCCGGCGGGCCGTCAATCGAGCTTTCATCGCTCTCGTTTTCCTCAATGGGCATTAATTGTCCAATTTACTTAACGTTTGACAACCCCCGACCTCGGCATTCCATGCTTACCGTGGCTTACCCGGCTTGCCGCGACGTCTTGCCGAACCACGTGGCGTGCATATTCAACGCAATTTTTCTGTTTTATGCCGCTATCCGCATGCCGTTCGAGTAACAAAGCGCAAAGCCTGTTGCTCTAATCGGCGCTTTTAAGCACACTTGCGCTTTTGTTGCGGCCCTCCTTACGATAATTTCCAAGAGGCGCCAGACCGCTTCGTCCACATGAATGCCACAAGCGCGCCCCGTTCCACAATTGAAGGTTTGTCCGTCTCCGTCGTGGTCTATCGGCCGGATATGGCGAAATTGCAAAGCACGCTTGCAAGCCTCGGCGCTGCCTGTGATGCGTTGATTGCCAGGCGGCCGGGCTTTCCGATCGCACTCCACCTGGTCGACAACGGCGGGCTGCCCGACGTATCCGCGACCCTCGAGGCGCTCCGGGCGCACGGCGTCGTCTGCACGATCGTCGCCGGGCACGGTAACGTCGGCTATGGGCGCGGTCACAACCTGGCGATCGAGCGCATCAGCAGCCGTTATCACCTGGTGCTGAACCCGGACATCGAACTCGAGCACGACGCGCTCGACCACGCGCTCGATTTTTTCGAGGCGCACCCCGAGGCAGGTCTCATCACGCCCTGGATCGGCGACGAGCAGGGAGACCAGCAGTTCTTATGCCGTCGCTACCCGACGCTTCTCGATCTGTTCGCACGCGGTTTTCTGCCTGCGCAACTGCGCCGGCTCTTCAGGCGTCGTCTTGCTCTCTACGAGATGCGCGACCGGATCAATGCGCACGACGTCGTATGGGATCCGCCGATCGTCAGCGGCTGTTTCATGTTGTTCCGCACGTCCGTGCTCAAGGAGCTGAAGGGCTTCGACGCCCGTTATTTCCTTTACTTCGAGGACTACGACCTGAGCCTGCGAGCCCATGACGTCACCCGAGTCGTCTACACACCCGCGGTGCGCGTGCTGCATCACGGCGGCGGCGCGGCGCGCAAGGGCTCCGCGCATATCCAGATGTTCGCGGCATCGGCGTACAAATTCTTTCGCCGCTTCGGCTGGAAATGGCTATGAGGATCCTCGTCACCGGTGCGAACGGCTTCGTCGGGCGGGCGCTATGCCGAACCCTGGTCGACCACGGTCATAACGTCACGGGCCTGGTGCGGCAAGCGGGCGGCTGCGTGAGTGATGTGGATGAGTGGGTCGATGCCACCCGGGATTTCGCCGGTCTTGCAAGCACATGGTCCGAAGCGCTGACACCCGACTGTGTCGTCCATCTCGCGGCACGCGTCCATGTCATGCGCGACAACGCCGCCGACCCCGACGCGGCGTTTCACGCGACCAATGTCGAAGGCGCTTTACGCGTCGCGCAGGCCGCGCGACATCACGGCGTGCGGCGCTTCGTATTCGTGAGCAGCGTCAAGGCGCTGGCCGAAAGCGACCCCGGCCGTCCGTTGCGTGAAGACGACCCGCCGGCCCCGCAGGACGCCTATGGCCGCTCCAAGCTTGCCGCCGAACAGGCCCTGTCGCGCTACGCCGAGGAAACCGGCCTCGACGTGGTGACGGTGCGTCCGCCGCTGGTTTACGGGCCCCAGGTGCGCGCCAATTTTCTGCGCCTGATGGACGCAATCTGGAAGGGCGTGCCTTTGCCGCTCGGCGCGATAAGCGCACGGCGCAGTCTCGTCTACGTCGACAACCTGGCCGATGCGCTGATGCACTGTGCCATCGACCCGCGCGCCACGCGCCAATGCTTCCACGTCGCGGACAGCGACGCGCCCACGGTCGCCGAACTGGCGCGCGCGCTCGGCCGTCATTTGCACAAGCCCGCGCGGTTGCTGCCGGTGCCTGCCGGCTGGCTGCGGCTCGCGGGCCGCTTGAGCGGGCGCACGGCGCAAGTCGACCGGCTGGTGGGCGCCTTGCAGCTCGACACCGCCCGGATTCGCGCGGCGCTCGACTGGCAGCCGCCGTATTCGACCGACGACGGGCTGGGTGCGACCGCCCGCTGGTATCGATCCACGCACTGAGGGCGCGCATGTCGACGTACATTTCCACGCTCCCGATCTGGATGACCGTGACCTTGATCGCGCTCGGTTCCGCTGGCGCGTGCGCCGCCATTCTGTGGGCGCTGCTCAAGACCGGCATCGCCTGGCGGCTTGCCACCGACGTCCCCAACGACCGCTCGCTGCACGTCGCGCCGACCCCGCGCGTCGGTGGCTGGGGCATCGTCCCGGTCGGCGTGGCGGCAACGCTGCTGCTCGCGCCGAGCCTGTGGTACGCCGCGCTGGGCACGGCCTTTCTGGCGGCGGTTTCGCAACTCGACGACCGTCGCGGCTTGCCGGCGCGCGTCAGGTTCGCCGCGCACATGGTCGCCGTGGTCGGACTGGTCGCGTTGTTTCCCGCCGACGCGCCCTGGTGGTTCCTGGCAATTCTTGCGTTTTTGATGTTATGGCTGGTCAATCTTTACAATTTCATGGACGGCGCAGACGGTCTTGCAGGCGGCATGGCGCTGTTCGGTTTCGCTGGCTACGCGGCGGCGGCCTTGCTCAGCGAGCATCCTCTGCCGCAACTCGCGTGGTCGGCCAGCGCGCTTGCAGGCGCGGCGCTCGGCTTCCTGCTGTTCAATTTCCATCCGGCGCGTATTTTTCTCGGCGACGCCGGTTCCATCTCGCTGGGCTTCCTGGCCGGTGCGCTCGGCTATTGGGGCTGGCGCGCGGCCGTCTGGCCCGTGTGGTTCCCGGTCATGGCGTTCGCGCCGTTCATCGCCGATGCGTCGGTCACTCTGGCGCGGCGGCTGCTTCGCGGCGAAAAATTTTGGCAAGCTCACCGCGAGCACTACTATCAACGTATGGTGCGTTCCGGCATCGGGCACGCCCGGACAGCTTTGGCGTGGTATGTCCTGATGGTAGCTGGCATAATGCTTGCTCTTTGTGCGCTGGGCAGCGCCCCTGTTTTTCAGTGGGGCGTGGTTGCCGGTTGGATCGTCGTTCTCTGTGTAGCAGGCGCGGTAATCGATCTGCGCTGGCGTCGGTTTCAATCAACACTGTCCGATAACTGAGGTAGACGCTGATGCTAAGAACCAAGGCCACCTGGCTGTCTTTCAGCGCTTTCCTTTTCGACTTATGCGCGGTGGCCGGCTCCTGGCTCGTCGCGTACATCATCCGCTTCAACGGCTCCGTTCCCGAAGACTTCCGGGTCGGCGCCTTGCACTCTCTCCTCTGGGTGCTGCCGGTCTACGGCGTCATGTTCCGCATCTTCGGCCTGTATCGCGGCATGTGGGTCTTCGCGAGCTTGCCGGATCTCGTCCGCATTTCAAAAGCCGTGGTCGCCGGCGCGCTGGTTGCCATGGTCGTCTCGGTGATGGTCCAGCCGGTGCCGATCGTGCCGCGCTCCGTGCTGGTCGTGTCGCCGTTATTTCTGTTCCTCGCAATGGGCGGCGCGCGCGCGCTGTATCGGGCGACCAAGGAGTTTTATCTATACGGCGGACTCGTCGGCCAAGGCAAGCCGGTAGTCGTGCTCGGTGCCGGCAACGCGGGCGCCAATCTCGCGCGTGAACTCTCCCGTTCGAGCGAATGGCGTCTCGTCGGCCTGCTCGACGACGACGTTTCGAAGCATGGGCGCGAAATCTACGGCTACAAGGTGCTGGGCTCCATCAGCGCATTGCCGCAAATGGCCGAGGAACTGAAGACGGAATACGCGATCATCGCGATTCCGTCGGCTTCGGTGGATGTTCAGCGTCGCGTCGCGACACTGTGCGTGCGCGCCGGCGTGCGCGCCCTCGTGCTCCCCGCGCTGACGGATGTCACGCAAGGCCAGGCGTTTCTGTCGCGCGTGCGGCAGATCGATCTCGAGGATTTGCTGGGCCGTGATCCCGTCCACATCGATACGCCGCATGTCGAGGCGCTGCTGCGCGACAGGATCGTCATGGTCACGGGCGCGGGCGGATCGATCGGCTCCGAGTTATGCCGTCAGATCTTGCGGTTTCAGCCGGCTCAACTCATTGCCTATGACCTGTCCGAATTCGCGATCTATCGGCTCACCGAGGAGTTGCATGACCGCTTCCCCGGCCTGTCCGTGATTCCGGTGATTGGCGATGCGAAGGACTCGCTGCTGCTCGATCAGGTCATGTCGCGCCACACGCCGCACATCGTATTTCATGCAGCCGCCTATAAACACGTCCCGCTGATGGAAGAGCAGAACGCGTGGCAGGCCGTCCGCAACAACGTGCTCGGTACTTATCGGGTAGGGCGCGCCGCGATCCGGCACGACGTCAAGCACTTCGTGCTCATCTCGACCGATAAGGCGGTCAACCCGACCAACGTGATGGGCGCAAGCAAGCGGCTCGCGGAAATGGCTTGCCAGGCCTTGCAGCAGACCAGTTCGCGTACCCAGTTCGAAACCGTCCGGTTCGGCAACGTGCTCGGCAGCGCCGGCAGTGTGATTCCGAAGTTCCAGCAACAGATCGCGAAGGGCGGTCCGGTCACGGTCACTCACCCGGAGATCACGCGCTTCTTCATGACCATTCCCGAAGCGTCGCAACTCGTGTTGCAGGCATCGAGCATGGGGCATGGCGGCGAGATTTTCATTCTCGACATGGGTGAACCCGTCAAGATCGTCGACCTGGCTCGTGACCTGATCCGCCTGTACGGCTTTACCGAGGAGCAGATCAGAATCGTTTTCACCGGTTTGCGTCCTGGCGAAAAGCTTTACGAAGAACTGCTCGCATGCGACGAAACGACGACACGCACGCCGCATCCCAAACTGCGGATCGCGCGTGCGCGGGAAGTGTCCGACGATCTATTGGACAAGTTGTTGCCGTGGCTGATGCAGCATCGCGTGCTAAGCGACGACGAGGTGCGCCGCGATCTACGGCGCTGGGTGCCGGAATACCAGCCGGCCGCCGCGCCCGCATTGCGCAGCGTCGAGGTGGCGACGCGGGCGTCGTAGAACCGACGCGGTGCGATGAGTCTGCACGATGACAAAGGCGCCCACGGGCGCCTTTGTCATTTACCGCTTCGCCTTTCTCACCACCATCCATCTTGGCGACTTGAAGCGCACGATGCTCATATAAAGCCATACGTAGGTCGCCGCGAACACCACCACGAAGCAGAACAGATGCAGCGTATGCCGCCAGAACAACGTCGCCGGCACGACCGCGATCAGACAGAGCAGCCACAGATACGGCGACGTCAGCGAATTGCGCCGCGTCAACTCGCGAGCGGTGCGCGCGCCGACCGCCCAGCGCATCAGCCGCTTGTACACCAGCATATGCAGATGCACGCCATCGGGAATGCCCGGCGACATGCCGCGAATGAACTTCTTGCGGTAGATCGAGAAGCAGGTCTCGAAGATCGGATACATGAAGAGCAGCACCGGATACCACGCCGACACGTCGCGATTGCGCATCACCAGCATGATCGACAGTTCGGCCAGCATGAAGCCGATGAAATACGCGCCGCCGTCGCCGAGAAAAATCAGCCCCGCTGGAAAGTTCCAAATGAAGAAGCCGAGCACCGCGCCCATCATCATGAACGACGCCGACAGCACGATCGGGTCGTGCACCTGGAAGGCCACATAGGCGAGCGACGCCAACATCATGAACGCGACCATCGACGCGAGGCCGTTGAAGCCGTCGATGATATTGATCGCGTTGGCGAGCGCCGCGACGGCGAGCACGGTCACCGCAAACGAAATGACCGCATACGAGAGCAGAAAATCGAGCGGCGGCACGCTGATGCGCGTGACCGCGATATCGAGCAGGAAATAGGCGAGGGCGGCGGCCGCCATCGTGCAGACGAGGCGCGCGAGCGGCGACACGCGCTTGGTCAGATCCTCGATGAGCCCCGAGCCGAACGCCGGCATGCCGCACGCGATCAGCCCGAGAATGCCGCCCGACACGGCCGGATAAGCGCCATGCAACTGCACGGCGGACACGATCAGCCCGAGCAGAATTCCGGTTCCGCCGATGCGCGGCACCGGCCGCACATGGAATTTCTGCACGCCGGCCAGATCGGTGTCGGTGGAGAATTTTTCATGCAGATGCGCGTAGCGCACGATCAACAGCGTGATCAGCAGTGAAACGAGAAAGCCGAGCGCAAAACTGAGCATGAAAGTGGGCCTGAGCGAAGACGCCGAATTATACAAATGAAATCCGGGCCGCCCGGAAAAGCGGCATTCCCGCCGAGCCCGTGGCAAATCCCAGATAGTGAGGTTCGGGCTGCCCGCAAACGCCCGCCAGTCATGGATTCCACCTATTTAGCGAGCACTCGCGCGCGTCGTTAACCCGGGATGCGGCGACGTGTCGGTCATGCGCCGAAAGAAGCATGCCGCGCATGCCAGCCTGTTTTCGCCGCCGATCGGCAAGACGTTCCGGAGACCCAATGCTAAATAACATCACAATTCGTGGCGGCCTGACGCTGGTGATCAGCGTATTCGTCGTTTTCCTGCTGACGGTGATCGGTGTCGGCTATGGCGCGCTCAAGCTCGCCAACAGCAGTCTCGACGACACGCAGCGCAGCGCCGTCGCGCTGTCGCATCTGAAGGCGAGTTCGGAGAAGCTGCTGCAAGTGCAACTCGCGCTGGGCACGTATCAGACGCTCTTTAGCGTCGGCAAGCAGACCGACGATCTGTTGCCGGCCGCGCACAAGGTGCTGGTCGAATCGAACAAGGATTTCCGCAACTACATGGCCGGCCCGTTCACCAACGAGGACGAGAAGAAGCTCGCGCAAAGCGTCGAGCAGGCGCGCGCGACGCTGGTCGATAAGGCGATCGAACCGGAGTTCAAGGCGCTCGCCGACTTCGACTTCAATACCTTCCGCAATATTCAGGGCGAGACGGCCAACGGCTTTTACGCGAGCTATTCGAAGGCCATCGACGCGCTCGAGCGCTCGCAGACCGGCAACCAGCGGCAGCAAGCCGCAACCGCCGAACAGCGCTTCGAAATGGCGACGCTGCTGTTCGTCTCGGTCGGCGTCATCACGATCGTGATCGGCGTGGCGGCGCGCGCCGCTTTGTCGGCGGCGCTGATCAAGCCGGTGAACGCGACCGTCAAGCATTTCGAGCGAATCGCCGCCGGCGATCTGACGGTTGCGATCGCGAGCAAATCGCGCAACGAGATGGGCCAGTTGCTGAGCGCGCTGACGAAGATGCGCGACGGTCTGGTGGAAACCGTGGCCAAGGTGCGCGGCAGCACCACGGCAATCACGCTGGGCGCGAACGAAATCGCCTCGGGCAATGCGGATCTGTCGTCGCGCACCGAGCAGCAGGCGGCCGCGCTTCAGCAGACCGCGGCGAGCATGGAACAGCTTTCGGCCATGGTGAAGCAGAACGCGGACAACGCGAAGCAGGCGAACCGCCTCGCGCAAGGCGCGCTCGATACGGTGACGCGCGGCGGGGCGGTGGTGTCGCGCGTCACCGAGACCATGGACGGCATTACCGAATCGTCGCGCAAGGTGGCCGAGATCATCGGCATGATCGAGGGCATCGCATTTCAGACCAACATCCTCGCGCTGAACGCGGCGGTGGAAGCGGCGCGGGCGGGCGAGCAGGGGCGCGGCTTCGCGGTGGTGGCGTCGGAAGTACGCAGTCTCGCGCAGCGTTCGGGCGCGGCGGCCAAGGAGATCAAGGAACTGATCGGCGAATCGGCCGCCAAGGTGCGGGAGGGCGCCTCGCTCGTCTCCGATGCGCAAAAGACGATTCAGGAAGCGCTCGGCGCGGTGCAGCGCGTGACCGGCGTGATGAACGAGATCGAGGCATCCGCGCACGAGCAGAGCGACGGCATCGAACAGGTCAACAAGGCGGTTTCGCAGATCGACGAAGTCACGCAGCACAATGCGGCGCTCGTCGAGGAGGCGGCCGCGGCGGCGAAGTCGCTCGAAGAACAGGCGGGGCTGTTGCGCGACGCGGTCGCGGTGTTTCAGGTGGCGGCCTAGCGCCCATGCACGAATGAGGTGCCGGTCGCGCATGCCGCGGTGCGCCCCGTCCCCGCAGCGGGGCACATATCCGCCGCGCCGGGCCGAAATACGGCGATTTCCCGCTGGCACGCTTCTGGCATAAGAACAGGCGCAAGGAGCCGGCGCGTCATCCGGTTCAGCACACAATCTGGAAATGGACGGCTAGGGTTCCGGCCTGCTTCACGCAGGCGCTGGTCCGAGAGCTGTCGACCTCAGGCGAGGTTACACGGCGGGATAAAAGCCCGGGAGAGAACGCGATGTTTGCGCTGCTCCCTGCCGCCGCTAACCGTCCCTTCGAGGTCAACCTCATGCGCAAGCTCGTCCGCTTTCTCGGCATTGCCGCCGTCTCCCTCGCCGCCTTCACCTCAACGACTTCGTTTGCCGCCGGCCGCACCGACTTCAAGGTGTGCTGGACCATTTACGCCGGCTGGATGCCGTGGGGCGAGGCCAAAACCCAAGGCATCGTCTCGAAGTGGGCGAAGAAATACGGCATCAACGTCGATGTCGTGCAACTGAACGATTACGTCGAATCCATCAACCAGTACACCGCCGGCAAGTTCGACGGCTGCGCGATGACGAACATGGACGCGCTGACCATTCCGGCCTCGGGCGGCGTCGATTCGACCGCGCTCATCGTCAGCGATTATTCGAACGGCAACGATGGCGTGCTCATCAAGGGCAAGGGCAAACAGGTCGCCGATCTGAAGGGCCAGCAGGTCAATCTCGTGCAGTTCTCCGTGTCGCACTACCTGCTGGCGCGCGCGCTGGACAGCGCGCACATGAGCGAGCGCGACCTCAAGGTGGTCAACACATCGGACGCCGACATCTCGGGTGCGTTCGCGACGCCCGCCGTCCATAACGCCGTGACGTGGAACCCGATGCTCGCCGATCTCAAGGCGCAGCCGAACGTCACCGAAGTCTTCGACTCCAGCCGGATTCCCGGCGAAATCATGGACATGATGGTGGTCAACACGCAGACCCTGCGCGACAACCCCGCGCTCGGCAAGGCGCTGACGGGCGCCTGGTTCGAAATGGTCGCGCTGATGCACGCCAACAGCGCCGGCAGCACGGCCGCGCTCACCGCGATGGCGAAGGCGTCGGGCACCGATCTCGCGGGCTTCAAGGGCCAGTTGTCGACCACCGCGCTGTTCTACACGCCGCAGGCCGCCGTCGACTTCGTCACCAATCCCGATCTGCCGAAGATCATGGCGCGCGTCGCGAAGTTCTCGTTCGATCACGGTTTGCTCGGGCAGAACGCGAAGAGCGCCGACGTGGTCGGCATGGCGTTCGACAAGGGCGTGGTGGTCGGCAGCAAGAGCAACGTCAAGCTGCGCTTCGATCCGACCTACGTGAAGATGGCCGCGGCCGGCCAGCTCTGAGTCCGATTCCTCACGCTTTCTGCAAGGCAGGCATCCATGCGACTCATCAATCGACATCCGAGCCGAAGCGGCGGCCTGATGCTGCTGTTGCTGCCGTTCATCGTCATGGCGGCGGTCTATTTCACCGGCTCGTCGATGCGGCTCAAGGCCAATCCCGATGACAAGCTGCTGCCGGGCGCGACGCAGATGAGCGACGCCATCAAGGAAGTGGCGTTCACCGAGGACAAGCGCACCGGCGAGTATCTGCTGTGGGCCGACACCGCGTCGAGCTTGCGGCGGCTCGGCATCGGCCTCGCGGTGAGCGCCGTGATCGCGCTCGCGGCGGCGCTCGCGACGTCGGCTTTTCCGCTCGTCAGCGCGACGTTTTCGCCGTTCGTCACGGTGATATCGATGATCCCGCCGCTCGCGGTGCTGCCCATCCTGTTCATCGTGTTCGGGCTCGACGAATTGTCGAAGGTGGTGCTGATCGTGGTCGGCATCACGCCGATGATCATTCGCGATCTGCACGCGCGCGGCCGTGAGATCCCGACCGAACTGTGGGTCAAGGCGCAAACGCTCGGTGCGACGAGCTGGACCTTGATCCTGCGCCTCCTGCTGCCGCAATTGCTGCCGCGCCTGCTGGTCGCGATGCGGCTCTCGCTCTGCTCCGCGTGGCTGTTTCTGATCGCAGCCGAAGCGATTGCGGCGACGGACGGGCTCGGCTACCGCATCTTTCTGGTACGCCGTTACCTTGCGATGGACGTGATCCTGCCTTACGTCGCGTGGATCACGCTGCTCGCCTGGGTCACCGACGAACTGCTGCGCCGCCTCACGCGCTGGTCGTTCCCGTGGTACGGCGGAGACGCGCGATGATCGAAGTGCGCAACGTCTGGAAGTCTTATGGCGATCAGGTCGTGCTCGAACGGCTCGACTTGCGGATCGAAGCAGGCGAGTTCTGTTCGATGGTCGGCGCGTCGGGCTGCGGCAAGTCGACGTTCCTGCGCCTGCTGCTCGGCCAGGAACGGGCGACACGCGGCGCGATTCTGCTCGACGGCGAACCGCTGCCGGCGGAACCGGATGCGCATCGCGGCGTGGTGTTCCAGCGCTATTCGGTATTCGGGCATCTGAGCGTGCTTCGCAACGTGATGCTCGGCCTCGAATTGCCGCGCGCGAAACTGACCGGCCGCCTCTTTGGTGCGAAGCGGCGCGCCGCGCGCGACGAAGCCGTCGCGATGCTGGAACGCGTGGGCCTCGGCGCGTCGCTGGACAAGTATCCGCAGCACCTGTCGGGCGGCATGCAGCAGCGTCTCGCGATTGCCCAGGCGCTGATGATGAAGCCGCGCGTGCTGCTGCTCGACGAGCCGTTCGGCGCGCTCGATCCCGGCATCCGCAAGGACATGCACGACTTGCTGCTCGGGCTATGGCGCGAAACGAAGCTGACGATCTTCATGGTCACGCACGACCTGAAGGAAGGTTTCACGCTCGGCAGCCGCGTGCTGGTGTTCGACAAGGTCCGTGTCGATCCGCAGGCGCCCGGCGCCTATGGCGCGCGCATCACCTACAACATTCCGCTCGACCACAGCCGCGCCAGCCCATCGTCCCTCCATCTGGCCCAGGCGGTGGTGCGGGGCGCGGAACGGGGCGACGCGCGGGCCGACTCGCGGATCGCCACGATTTCGGTGTGAAGAAAAATCATGAACGACATGAACGTGTTACTCGAAGAAACCATCCCCGGCGGCGGCCACGCATCGCTGATCGTCAAGCGCGGCCAATCGTTGCGAATCACCGACCTGCGCGGCGGCGCGAACGTCAGCGTCATGCTGGTCAACGCCACCGAGAAGAGCGAACGGCTCAACCTGCCGGATACGCTCAAGTGCCAGCACACGGCGAAGCTCACGGCCGGTCATTGCCTGTACTCCGACATGGGCCGCGTGCTCGCCGCGATCGTCGCGGACACCTGCGGCTGGCACGACAGCATCGGCGGCGTATCGAATGCCGAGGAAGTGCACGAGCGCTACGGCACGGGCCGCTATCAGGAACTGCGCAACGCGTTCCATCGCAACGGCGCCGACAACCTGCTCGTCGAAATGGGCAAGTGGGGGCTCGGCATTTCCGATCTGCTGATGACGCTCAATCTCTTTAGCCGCGTCGACGTCACGCATGCGGGCGCCTTGAATTTCGTGCCCGGCAATTCGAAGGCGGGCGACTACGTCGAACTGTATGCGCCGATGAACACGCTCGTCGTGCTGACCGCGATCCAGCACCCGCTCGATCCCGATCCGCATTACGCGCCCAAGCCGGTCAAGCTCACGTTGAGCCATGCGTCGCCCGACGTCGCCGAGCTGTGCCGCACGTCCTGCGACGAAAACGTGCGCGGGTTCATCAACACCGAACGTTTCTTTCTTTGACGGGAGCCGACATCATGACGAACACGCTGACGCTCAGCGACAAGCGCCCCGAACAGGCGGTGTTTCGCGAGACGCTCGCGGCCGGCGAACCCTGGCTGCACGAACTGCGCGCCGGACAGACGCTGCGCATTCTCGATCTCGAAGGCAATCAGGCAGTCGATACGCTGTTCTACAGCCTCGCCGATCCGCGCGAGCGCTTCGACCCGCAACGCACGTTGCGCCGGCAGGGAAGCCTTTATCTCACGACGGGCACGGTGCTGTATTCGAATCTCGGCAAGCCGATGCTCACGATCGTCGCCGACACGTGCGGGCGTCACGATACGCTCGGCGGGGCGTGCGCGCAGGAAAGCAACACCGTGCGCTACGCGCTGGAAAAGCGCCACATGCATAGCTGCCGGGACAACTACCTGCGTGCCTGCGCGCACGACGGCCGCCTGTCGAAGCGCGATATCGGCGCGAACATCAACTTCTTCATGAATGTGCCGGTGACCTCGGAAGGAGGTCTCACGTTCGAGGACGGCATTTCTGCGCCGGGCAAGTACGTCGAACTGCGCGCGGAAATGGACGTCATCGTGCTGATTTCTAACTGCCCGCAACTGAACAATCCGTGCAACGCCTACAACCCCACGCCCGCGGAATTGCTGATATGGAACTGAAGCGCATCCGCCTTTGGCTCTACTACGTGCTGCTGGTCCGTTCCGGCCGCTGCTGCACGCTCACGCGCGAACAACTCACGCACGCCGGGCGCTGACGCGTACCTCTGCCGTGCATGCTGCCGCGGACGACCCCGGCATGCATCTCCCACGTGGCGGGACGACCCGCCGATGAATCCAGTCATCTCATGTTCGAGAAAATCCTGATCGCCAATCGCGGCGCCATTGCGTGCCGCATTCTCAGAACGCTGCGTGAACTCGAGGTAACCGGGGTCGCCGTGTATGCGGAAGCGGATCGCGCGAGCCTGCATGTGAGCGAGGCGCCCATCGCGCACGCGCTCGGCGACGGTCCCGCGTCGGCCACCTATCTCGACATCGACAAGATCCTCGACATCGCGCGCCGCGAGAGCGTTCAGGCGATTCATCCGGGCTACGGATTTCTCTCGGAGAACGCGGCTTTCGGCGAAGCGTGCGAAGCGGCGGGCATCGCGTTCATCGGACCGACGCCCGAGCAGTTGCGCGCGTTCGGCCTCAAGCACACGGCCCGCGCCATCGCCGCAAAGGAGCGGATACCGATGCTGGAGGGCACCGGCCTGCTCGACGACCTGCGCGCCGCACTCGCGGCGGCCGCGGCGATCGGTTATCCGGTGATGCTGAAAAGCACGGCGGGCGGGGGCGGGATCGGCATGCGGGTGTGCTGGAACGCCGACGAACTCGGCGCGCATTTCGACGCGGTCAAGCGCCTCGGTCAGAACAATTTCAGCGACGCCGGCGTGTTCCTCGAAAAATACATCGAGCGGGCGCGGCATCTGGAAGTGCAGGTATTCGGCGACGGCCGCGGCGACGTGATCGCGCTCGGCGTGCGCGACTGCTCGGTGCAGCGGCGCAATCAGAAAGTGCTCGAGGAGACGCCTGCGCCCGGTTTGCCGGACGGTATGTCGCAAGCCTTATGCGAGGCCGCGATCAAGCTCGCGAAAGCGGTGCATTACCGCTCCGCCGGCACGGTGGAATTCGTCTACGACAGCCTTGCGCGGCAATTCTATTTTCTCGAAGTGAATACGCGCCTGCAGGTCGAGCATGGCGTGACCGAACAGGTGTGGGGCGTGGACCTGGTGCGCTGGATGATCGAACTGGCGGCCGGCACGCTCGCGCCGTTGCACGAGCTCGCGGCGGGTCTGAAGCCGCACGGTCACGCGATTCAGGCGCGGCTCTATGCCGAGGACCCGGGCCGCGACTTCAAGCCGAGTCCGGGCCTGCTGACCGACGTTGCGTTTCCTCCCGCCGAGGGCCGCGCGCTGCGCATCGATACGTGGATCGATGCGGGTTGCGACGTGCCGCCTTATTTCGATCCGCTGCTGGCGAAGCTGATCGCCTGGGCGGCGACGCGCGACGCGGCCCGCCACGCGCTCGCGGACGCCTTGGGGAACACGCGCCTCTATGGCATCGAGACGAACCGCGACTACCTGCGCCAGATTCTCGACGACCGGCCCTTCGCGTCCGGCGAGCCGTGGACGCGCTGCCTCGAAGGGCTCGCCTATCGGGCGAGCACGGTCGAAGTCGTCAGCGGCGGCCGGCAGACTACCGTGCAGGATCATCCGGGGCGGCTCGGCTATTGGGCCGTCGGCATTCCGCCGTCGGGTCCGATGGACGATCGCGCGTTGCGGCTCGGCAACCGGCTGCTGGGCAACGCCGCCGACGCCGCCGCGCTCGAAATCACGATGAGCGGACCGATCCTGCGTTTCAACACGGATGCGGTCGTCGCCGTGACGGGCGCGAGTTTGCCGCTGACGCTCGACGATATCGAACAGCCTTTGAACACCGCGCTGTTCGTCGCCGCCGGCTCGACGCTCGCGCTCGGCACGATACGCGGCGCGGGCGCGCGTGCGTATCTGTGCGTGCGCGGCGGCTTCGATGTCGCCGTGTATCTCGGCAGCCGCAGCACGTTCACGCTGGGCCAGTTCGGCGGCCACGGCGGCCGAGCGCTGCGCGCCGGCGACGTGCTGCATCTTCAGCCGTTGCGGGACAAGCGTGCGGGCGCTGCGCTCGCCCACGTCCCGGCGCTGGCGGCGGTGCGTACGCTGCGCGTGATCTATGGTCCGCACGGCGCGCCCGAATACTTCAGTCCGCGTTATATCGAACGGTTTTTCGCCACCGAATGGGAGATCCATTTCAACTCCAGCCGCACCGGCGTACGCCTGATCGGACCGAAGCCGGAGTGGTCGCGCGAGGACGGCGGCGAGGCGGGCTTGCATCCGTCGAACATTCACGACAACCCGTATGCGGTCGGCGCCGTCGATTTCACCGGCGACATGCCGGTGATCCTCGGACCCGATGGTCCGAGCCTGGGCGGCTTCGTGTGTCCGGTGACGATCATCGAGGCGGACCTGTGGCAGATCGGCCAGTTGAAGGCCGGTGACAAGCTGCGCTTCGTGCCGGTCCAGATCGCCGAGGCGCGCGAGGCGATGCGCCGGCGCGAGCACGAACTGCGGACGCTCGAATGCGACGCGGAAGCGACACAAGCGGCACGACCCGTCGCCACACCGCACGCGCCCCTCACGTCGCCGATCGTCCTCGATACCGGCGCGGATCGCGAGCGCCTCGTGGCGCGCGTGTCGGGCGATACGCATCTGCTGCTCGAAATCGGTCCCACCGAACTCGATCTCGTGCTGCGTTTCCGCAGCCATGCGCTGATGCAGTCGCTGCAAGCGCTGGCGTTGCCGGGCGTGATCGATCTGACGCCGGGTATCCGTTCGCTGCAGATTCACTATCGGCCCGACAGCCTGCCGCTCGCGCGCTTGCTCGCGATCGTCGAGCGCGCATGGCAGGACGTGCTGTTGCAGAAGGACTTGCGCGTGCCGTCGCGCATCGTGCATTTGCCGCTGTCGTGGGACGATCCCGCGTGCCGGCTCGCGATCGACAAATACATGACGACGGTGCGCAACGATGCGCCCTGGTGTCCGAGCAACCTCGAGTTCATCCGCCGCATCAACGACCTCGATTCGATCGACGCGGTCAAACGGATCGTCTTCGACGCCAGCTATCTGGTGATGGGTCTCGGCGACGTGTATCTCGGCGCGCCGGTCGCCACGCCGCTCGATCCGCGCCACCGGCTCGTGACGACCAAGTACAACCCCGCGCGCACGTGGACGGCGGAGAACTCGGTGGGAATCGGCGGCGCGTATCTGTGCGTGTACGGCATGGAGGGGCCGGGCGGCTATCAGTTCGTCGGCCGCACGCTGCAGATGTGGAACCGCTATCGCGACTTCGCGGATTTCGCGGGGCGGCCGTACCTGCTGCGCTTCTTCGACCAGATCCGTTTTTACGAAGTCAGCGCCGACGAACTGCTGCGCATCCGCGCGGATTTTCCGCTCGGCCGATACCCGCTGAAAATCGACGAGAGCATGCTGTCGCTGGCGGACTATCAAGCGTTTCTCGCGCGCGAAGCCGCCGGCATCCAGGACTTCCGCGCGCGTCAGCAAGCCGCGTTTCAGACCGAGCGCGAGCGTTGGCGCGAAGCCGGGACAACGGAAGCGTCCTTCGATGCGCCTATCGCCGAGGGCGCCGAACCGGCGCCGCTGAAAGACGGCGAAGTGGCGGTCGAGAGCGAGATCGCCGGCCGCCTGTGGCAGGTGAGAGCGGCGTCGGGCGACACCGTCGCGGCGGGCGACGTGCTGCTCGTGATCGAGTCGATGAAGATGGAGATTGCCGTGTGCGCGCCGTGTGCGGGAACCGTCGGCGAGATTCATGTGGCGCCTGGCTCGCCGGTGCGCGCGGGGCAGCGTGTCGCCGTCATCGAACGTATTTGAATTGGACCATTCGGGGAACCCACTCATGTCTTCATTCGATTTGCGCCTCTCCACGCTGCGCGCCGCCTACCGCGCGAAGACGCTCACGCCGCGCCAACTGATCGGCGATCTGCTAGCGAAAGCCGCGGCGCTCGATCCCGAGTTTCATCTGTTCATCCGCCTTCTGGACGACGCCGAACTCGCGCCCTACCTGGACTGGCTGGACACCCAGCAGATCGATGCATTGCCGCTCTACGGCATTCCGTTCGCCATCAAGGACAACATCGATCTCGCCGGCATTCCGACCACGGCGGCGTGTCCGGCGTTTGCCTATACGCCTGCGGAATCGGCGACGCTCGTCGCGCAGTTGATCGCACTGGGCGCCGTGCCGCTCGGCAAGACCAATCTCGACCAGTTCGCCACCGGCCTGAACGGCACGCGCTCGCCCTACGGCAAGTGCCGCAACAGCGTGCATCCCGACTATCCGTCGGGCGGATCGAGCGCGGGCTCGTCGCTGGCGGTCGCGCTGGGCCTCGCGAGCTTCGCGCTCGGCACCGACACCGCCGGCTCCGGCCGCGTGCCCGCGGGACTGAACAACCTCGTCGGACTGAAGGCGACCAGGGGATTGCTGTCGACGGCCGGCGTCGTGCCGGCCTGCCGCACGCTCGATTGCGTGACGTACTTCACGGCCACCGCGCACGAGGCCAGCGAACTGCTCGCGTTGACCGCGCGGCCCGATCCGCGCGATGCCTACAGCCGAAGGAATCCGCAGTGGAACGACGCACGCGCGTTCGGCACGCCGACGAAGTTCCGCTTCGGCGTGCCGTCGGCACTCTATTTCGCGGACTGCGCGGAAAGCCCCGCGCTGTTCGCAGCGGCGCGCGCGATACTCGAGGCGGCGGGCGGTGAAGCCGTCGACATCGACTTCGCGCCTTTCGTCGAAGCGGCAAAACTGCTCTATGAAGGTCCGTGGGTCGCGGAGCGGTACAGCGTCGCGGGCGAGTTGCTGGAGGCCGACGCGGATGCGGTGCTGCCGGTCATTCGCGACGTGCTGGCGCGCGCACCGGGCGCGAGCGCTGTCGAACTCTTTCGCGCGCAATACCGCCTGCAGGCGTTGAAGGCTGTCTGCGATGCCGCGCTCGAACCCTTGGACTTCGTGCTCACGCCGACGTATCCGCGGCCCGTCACGCTGGCGGAACTGGAGCGCGACCCGATCGGGCCGAACTCGCTGCTCGGCTACTACACGAACTTCATGAACCTGCTCGACTATGCGGCCGTCGCGACGCCGACCGCGTTCATGGCGAACGGCTTGCCGTGGGGCGTGACCGTGTTCGGCCGCGCGTTCACGGATCAGTATCTGTTGAGCGTGGCCGACACGTTGCAGCGCATGAGCGGTGTTGAATGCGTCGGGCACGGCAAGCCCGATACCGATACGAGCGAGCGCTCGGCGGCGCTCAACGATCGGGTGCGCGTCGCGGTGTGCGGCGCGCATATGCAGGGTTTGCCGCTCAATCGTGAGTTGGTCTGCCGCGGCGCGCGCCTGATAGCAGCGACGCACACAGCGCCGAATTACCGGTTGGCCGCGCTGGCGGCCACGCCGGGCGGTACGAGGCGGCCCGGTATGTGGCGAGTGTCGGACGGCGGCAGGGCGATCGCGGTGGAGGTCTGGGAGATGCCGAGCCTGGAGTTGGGTTCGTTCGTCGCGACCATTCCCTCTCCGCTTGCGCTGGGGAAGGTTGAACTAGCGAATGGCGAGTGGGTCACCGGCTTCGTGTGCGAAAGTTTCGGGGTGGAATCCGGGACCGATATCACCGGGTTCGGCGGTTGGCGCGCGTGGCTTGCCGGTGAGCGCGCATGACGCGTGCGTGGGCCGGCAAGCCGCTCCTGTCAGGTCACACGAAGCCGTTCGGATTCGACGACTGCCAGCGCCAATGGTCCGCGCACATCCGCTCGATGCCGAACTGCGCGCGCCAGCCGAGGATTTTCTCGGCTGCCGCCGGATCGGCGAAACACGAGGCCACGTCGCCGGGGCGGCGCGCGACGATCTCGTACGGCACCGGCTTGCCCGAGGCTTTTTCGAACGAGCGCACCACGTCCAGCACGCTGTAGCCCTGGCCCGTGCCGAGATTCACCACGAAGCTCGCATCCTGGGTGACGAGCGCGTCGAGCGCGGCCAGATGCCCGCGTGCGAGGTCGACCACATGAATGTAGTCGCGCACGCCCGTGCCGTCCGGCGTTTCGTAATCGCCGCCGAACACGCGCAACTTCTCCAGCTTGCCGACCGCCACTTGCGCGACATAGGGCATCAGGTTGTTCGGAATGCCAGCGGGGTCCTCGCCGATCAAGCCGCTCTCGTGCGCGCCGACCGGATTGAAGTAGCGCAGCGTCGCGATCCGCCATGAGGGGTCGGCCACTTCGAGATCGCGCAACACCTGCTCCGCGATCAGCTTCGACTGGCCATAAGGGTTGGTGGCCGACAGCGGAAACGACTCGTCGATCGGCGAGCTTTTCGGCACACCGTACACCGTGGCCGACGAACTGAACACGAACTGCTTGACGTTGCGATCGCGCATCACGCCGAGCAAGGCCAGCAAACTGCCGACGTTGTTGCTGTAGTACTCGATCGGCTTCGCCACCGACTCGCCCACCGCCTTGAGCGCGGCGAAGTGAATCGCGCCCGTGATCGGATGCGCGTCGAAAATGCGGTTGAGCGCCGCTTCGTCGCGCGCGTCCGCTTCGTAAAAGCTCACTGCGCGGCCGGTGATCTGCTCCACGCGCCGCAGCGATTCGCGGTTGCTGTTCACGAGATTGTCGATTACCACGGCGTCGTAACCGCCGTTCAGCAGTTCGACACAGGTGTGCGAGCCGATGAAGCCCGCGCCGCCCGTTACCAGAATCGTGCCCTTCGTGGTCATTCTGTTGCTCCGTTAAAGTAAAACGCCCGTCATTTTTTGCACCAGGTCCTTGTACGTCTCGACGACCACGCGTTCGTCGAATTCTTCCGCGACTTTCTTGCGGCCGCGTTCAGCCATTGCGCGGCGCTCGGCGCCGCTCATGTCGAGCATCCGCGCAAGCCGCGCCGCGAGACTTTCCGCGTTGCGCACCTCGCACAGCAATCCGTTGACGCCGTCGGTCACCACTTCGCGGCAGCCCGGCACGTCGGTCGCGACGATGGGCCGGCCCATCGCCGACGCTTCCATCAGCGTGCGCGGCACGCCTTCGCGGTACGACGGCAAGACGACGCAATCCGCCTCGGCGATGACAGGCCGCACGTCGTGCGCCTCGCCGAGATAGTCGATGATGCCTTCCTGTTGCCACGCCGCGACTTCGGCGTGCGTGATCGCGCTCGGATTGTCGACGCCCACCGGACCGAGCAGTTGGAACCGCGCGTGCGGATAACGTTCACGCAAGCGCCGCGCGGCTTCCACGTATTCGCCGACGCCCTTGTCCCACAACAGCCGGCCGATCAGCACGAACCTGAATTCGGCGCGCTCGGGCAAGGGCGTGAAGGCGAATTGCTCCAGATCGACGCCTTCCCCATGCAACAGCCGCGCACGCTCAGGATGCACCAACAAATTCTGCTCGACAAACGCTCTCTGATCGTCGCGATTCAAAAACCAGATTTCGCGCGGGAAACGGAACGCGAAACGATACAGCTTCTTGGCGACCTGGGCGGCGCGGCTGTGCTGGATGAATACGTAGCCGAGGCCGGTAGTCACCGCAACCGACTGCACGCCCGCGAGCTTCGCCGCGATCGAGCCGTAGATGTTCGGCTTGATCGTGTAGTGAAACACCACGTGCGGGCGGATGGTCCGGTATTGCCGGTAGAGCGCGACCAGCGTGCGCAGGTCGTCGCGCGGATTGGTGCCTTTCGACGCCACCGGCAATTCGATGCAGCGGCAGCCCATTGCCGTGAGCAGCTCGAACGTGCGATCGCGCGGCGCGAGCACCGTCACGTCGACGCCGCGCCCCACCAGCATGCGAATCAGCCCTTGCCGATACGTATAGATTGCCCAGGCGGTGTTACACACGAGTGTAATGCGCAGCGCGGGCGTCGACTTCAGGACAGGCTTCATGCGGGAACGGGCTCGGCGGTGAATGGGACGGCGAATCGGGCGTTGAATGGAGAATGAATCGTTCACGGGCTAATGGCTCGCACGCGGCGCGAGCAAGCCGCGCTTGACCCGCTGCAACGCGCGGTAAGGCGTCACCAGATGCAGCAGATTCTTGGCGAGGCCGAGCCAGTCGTAGAAATTGGCGGCGTTGAAGTAACGCAGTTGCAGCCGCAGTGTCGAGTTCACCTGGCGGCGCCTTCGGGTGGCGCTGATGCCGCCTTCGTTCAACTCGTAGTAAAGGCCGAGTTCCGGCAGGTTCGCGCAGTCATAGCGCTCCATCAGACGCACGAACAGATCGAGGTCCTCGGCGGCATGGTAGTCGGCGCGATAGTTGCCGACCGCGCGCACGGCGTCGATGCGCAGCATCATCGAAGGATGCGCGAGGCATGAGCGGAAGAAGCGCAAGCGCCGGATCGCGTTCGGTTCGGCGGGCGGCGTCAGCATGAAGAGCGGCTTGCCTTCGCGCGTGACGACTTGCGTCCACATGCCGAGGCCCGCCACGCGCGGATGCAGTTCCATGAACATGCGCTGCCTCGCGAGCCGTTGCGGCACGCTGCGGTCGCCCGCGTCGATGCGGGCCGCGTAGCGAAAGCCGCGCTGCGCGAGGGCGTCGATGCCGCTTTGCAACGCGCGCTCGATGCCGCCGTTGCGCGGCATGCGCAGCACCTCGATGTGCATGTTGGGGATAGCGGGCGCGACGATCGGCGGCGTGCTGCCGTCGTCGACGATCATCACGTGAATCGGCGCGCTCTCGCTGAACGAAGCCAGAGTGAGATCGACGTCGGCCTGGCCGTTGTAGGCGGGCATGAGCACCGCGACGTCGTCGAGCGAAACATGCGCGGCGGATGAATTCGTCATGGGCGCAATTTGAAACGAATGTAATAAAGATTAACCGACACGGCGGCCAGATAACCGGCGGCAAGTCCCACGAGCGGGCCGTAAGCCCCGAGCCGTGGGATCGCCAGCAGATTCACCACGAACGCGACGGCCAATGCCAGCAGCCATTTCGTGAGCAACACGAATTTGGCCTGATATTTGAGCACGATAAGATTGCTGACCGCCTCGATGCCGGCCGGCACCGAAAGCCACACGGCCCAGCGAAAAATCTCGATCGCGCCTTCGAAGCCCGGCCCGAACACGCGGCGGATGATGAACCCGGCCAGCAGATCGAGCACGAGCGCGCCGCTCACCATCAACACGGCGGTCAGCGCGCTCAGGCGCCACACGTTGCGGCGCAGTTGCGCGGCGTCCTGCACGCGGTAGATGAAGGCGGGCGCGATGGTCTGCGCGAGCATCAGCGCGAGCATGATCCAGTTTTCGTTCAACTGCTGCGCGGCGGAATAGCGCCCGAGGTCGGCGAACGAAATCGCGCGTTCGAGCATCAGCCGGTCGAGTTTCAGGAACAGATACATGCAGATGAGGCCCAGCCAGAACACCGTGCCCGCGCTCGCGAAATGCTTGAGAAGCGAGCGCTCGACATGCCAGCCGAGCTTGCCGCCATGCCGGCGCGCGTAGTAGATCAGCAGCACGGCGCCGATGGCCGCGGATTCGAGCGCCCACAGCCAGCCGAAGTGCGCGGGCGCCGTCGCCGTGCGCACGAGCAGGTAGACGAGCGCGGCTTTCAGCACCGCCGTGCTCATGCTGGTGAGCAACTGCGGCTTGCTGTAGGTCATGCTTTGCAGCCACGCATTGATCACGCCGACGAAGGGCTCGCGAAACAGCATCGTCACCGCGAGACCGGCGAGCATCGCGCCGACGAGCGGCTCGAAGACGTGCAGCGCGATGGCGAGCCAGGTGAGCAGCAAGGCTGCGGCCGAGACGTAAAAGCGCAGCGCGAAAGCGCTGCCGAGTACGGTGCCGAGTTGAGCGGGCGGGCGGTTGACGATGGTGGGCACCAGGATTTCGGCGCCGCATACCCAGGTGATGGGCGAGAACACCAGCAGCAGCGTGTTCGCGTACTGCCATTTGCCGAAGGTGTCCGGTCCGAAGTAACGCGCCACCATGCCGCTGATCAGAATCGCCACGCCGATCTGCGTGAGCCGTTCGAGCCCGAGCCAGATGATATTGGTGAAGGCGCGCGTCACGTCGGGATTGGCGAAGCGCTTGAGCGTCAGCATCCGGTGAGCGCTCGCCGGTTCGCTTCTCCGCGGCGCCCGGATGGCGCGAGTCGCGCGCATGGTGCGGTGGCGATGCGCGTCGCTGCCCACCTGGCCGATCGTCGCGGCAACTTTACAAAGGGAGGGCGTCTAAGCATTAGAATGGCGCTACCAGGCTGGTCCGAAAAGCGCAATTATAAGTTGGAACCGGATCGCTTCCGGCAAGGGTGCATCGCCCGGTATGACAGCTAGTTTTACCGATCACTCGGCGATGTGCCGGTCAAAATTTTCCATTGCACGCAAGTGAGCCAACATGATCTCCAAATCCATTTTCAAGGCGTATGACATTCGCGGTGTGATCGGCAAGACGCTCGACGCCGACGCCGCGCGTTCGATCGGCCGCGCATTCGGCAGCGAAGTGCGCGCGCAAGGCGGCGACGCCGTGGTGGTCGCGCGTGACGGGCGCCTCTCGGGCCCCGAACTGATTCAGGCGCTGTCGGACGGTCTGCGTGCGGCCGGCGTCGACGTGGTCAATGTCGGCATGGTGCCGACGCCGGTCGGCTACTTCGCGGCCAGCGTGCCGTTGCAGCTCGACGGCGGCGAACGCCGCGTCGATTCGTGCATCGTCGTGACAGGCAGCCATAATCCGCCCGACTACAACGGCTTCAAGATGGTGCTGCGCGGCGCGGCCATTTATGGCGAGCAGATCCTCGCGCTGCATCAGCGCATCGTCGACGAAAACTTTTCGGCGGGCAGCGGCACCTACACCGAGTACGACATCGAGGATGCTTACCTCGATCGCATCGCGAGCGACATCAAACTCACGCGGCCGATCAAGATCGTGGTCGACACGGGCAACGGCGTGGCCGGTGGTCTCGCTCCCAGGCTCTTCAAGAAGCTCGGCTGCGAACTGGTTGAACTGTTCACCGAGATCGACGGCAACTTCCCGAACCATCACCCCGACCCGGCTCACCCGGAAAACCTTCAGGACGTGATTCGCGCGCTGAAGGAAACCGACGCCGAAATCGGCTTCGCGTTCGACGGCGACGGCGACCGCCTGGGCGTGGTCACGAAAGACGGCCAGATCATCTATCCCGACCGTCAGCTCATGCTGTTCGCGGAAGAAGTGCTGTCGCGCAACAAGGGCGCGCAGATCATTTACGACGTGAAGTGCACGCGCAATCTCGCCAAGTGGGTGAAGGACAAGGGCGGCGAACCGCTGATGTGGAAAACCGGCCATTCGCTCGTCAAGGCGAAGCTGCGTGAAACCGGCGCGCCGCTGGCCGGCGAGATGAGCGGCCACGTGTTTTTCAAGGACCGCTGGTACGGTTTCGACGACGGCCTGTACACGGGCGCGCGTCTGCTGGAAATCCTCACGCGCGTGGCCGATCCGAGCCAGTTGCTGAACTCGCTGCCGAACTCGAACTCCACGCCAGAACTGCAACTGAAGCTGGAGGAAGGCGAGAACTTCGAACTGATCGCGCGCCTGCAGCAGAACGCGCAGTTCACCGGCGCGGACGACGTCGTGAAGATCGACGGCTTGCGCGTCGAGTATCCCGACGGCTTCGGCCTTGCGCGTTCGTCGAACACCACGCCGGTGGTGGTGATGCGCTTCGAAGCCGATAACGATGCGGCGCTCAAACGCATCCAGGAAGACTTCCGTCGCGTGATCCTCGCGGAGAAGGCCGACGCGAAGCTGCCGTTCTGAACGCTGTGGCGGTTTCAAGGTAGCAAGCACGCAGCAAGCAGGCAGCAAAGAAGCAGCAAAGAAGCAGCAAAGAAGCAGCAAAGAAGCAGCAAAGAAGCAGCAAAGAAGCAGCAAAGAAGCACAACCACGGCGGCGGCGCGGTTCGAATTGAACGCGCGGGCCGCCAGCCAACGCGGCGCGGGTTTCACTTACCGCGCCGCGTTTTTTCATGCCACTTACCTGTGACGCGCTAAAATTGCCGACCTCGTGAGAAAACGCCGGGCCGCCCCACGTTTTCTCACCCCCTCGGGAGGCCTGGCGCGAAGCGGCAGGTTCGGGGGCTCTCTCAACGCATCTTCGGGCCGGATAACCGGTTTTCCCACTCTTGAGCGCGCAAAAGATTCTGATCGTGAGGGTGTCGTCATTGGGCGACCTCGTTCACAACATGCCGGTGATCGCCGACATCCGGCGCCGCCATCCCGAAGCCCAGATCGACTGGCTCGTCGAAGAAAGCTTCGTCGGCCTGGTCGAACTCGTCAGCGGCGTGCGGCGGGCGATTCCCGTGTCGCTGCGGCGCTGGCGCAAGCGCATCCTCTCGGCCGACAACTGGCGCGAGATCGGCGCGTTTCGCCGTGCGCTCGCCGCCGAGCACTACGATCTCGTGATCGACTGCCAGGGGCTCATCAAGACCGCGTGGGTCGCGAGCATGGCGCGCGGACCGTTGGTCGGCCTCGGCAATCGCACGGACGGCGCCGGCTTCGAATGGCCGGTGCGTTTCTTCTACGGCAAGCGCGTGCCGATCGAGCCGCGCACGCATGTGGTCGAACGCACGCGCCAACTGGTGGCCGCGGCGCTGAACGACCCGCCGCCGCAAGCCACCGACGAGATCGACTTCGGCATCGACACGGGCCGCGCCGCGCTGGCGTTGTCGGAGGCGAAGGTGAATCTGCCGGTGCCTTATGTGGTGTTCGTGCACGCCACCTCGCGCGCCGACAAGCAATGGCCCGATGCCGCGTGGATCGAGTTGGGGCAGTCGTTGGTGCGGCGCGGGGCGTCGATCGTGCTGCCCTGGGGCAGCGAGTCAGAGCGCGCGACGAGCGAGCGGCTCGCGAAGGAATTCGGCGCGGCGGCCATCGTGCCGCCGAAGCTGTCGTTGCCCGCGGTGGTCGGCCTGATCGAAGGCGCCGCGGCGACGGTCGGGGTTGATACAGGTCTGGTTCACATCGCGGCGGCGCTGAAGCGGCCGACAGTCGAGTTGTACAATTTCGCGACCGCGTGGCGCACCGGCGGCTACTGGTCGCCGAACGTCGTCAATCTCGGCACCGCCGGCAAGCCGCCCACGCTGCAAGAGGTCAAATCCGCGCTGGCCGGCTTCGGCCTGTTGTAAAGAACCGGCGCGCCTCGCCTTACGCTCCATCCGTTTTCAAGGGCGACCATGAACGAAACCCAGATCATCGAAGTAGCGAACGCCGACTGGCACGCACGCAATCTGTCCGTGCCGCGCGAGACGCTGCTTGCCGGCGTCGAACGCGGCAAGGTGCTGTATTTCCCGAACCTGCGCTTTGCGATCGAAGGCGGCGAACAGGCGCTGCTCGACCCCGCGCTCGCCGATCCGAACCGCAAGAACATCAGCCTCGAACCGAACGGCGGCGCGCTGCACGGCGTGGCCGGCGACGCGGTCACGCAATCGGCGGTGCGCGCGCTGATCGCGCGTTATCAGGCCAATGCGCGCACGCTGGTCGATGGGCTCTTTCCCGAATACAACGGCAAGCTGCGCGTCGCGCCGACGAGCTTGCGGCTGCATCAGGTCGAAACGCGCCAAACGTCATGGCGCAAGGACGATAGCCGCCTGCACGTGGATGCGTTCCCGTCGCGGCCCAACTACGGCGAGCGCATCTTGCGCGTCTTCACCAACATCAATCCGCATGGCGCGCCGCGCGTGTGGCGCGTGGGCGAACCGTTCGAGGACATGGCGAAGCGCTTTCTGCCGCGCATCAAGCCGCAAATGCCGGGCTCGGCATGGCTGCTGAATCTGCTGCACGTGACGAAATCGCCGCGCAGCGAATACGACCATCTGATGCTGAATCTGCACGACGGCATGAAGGCCGACCTCGACTATCAGAAGTCGAGCCCGCAGGAGACCATGCCGTTCCCGCCGGGCAGCGTGTGGATCTGTTTCTCGGACCAAACCTCGCACGCGGTGATGTCCGGCCAGTTCATGATGGAGCAGACTTTCTTCCTGCCGGTCAAGGCGATGGCGCAGCCCGAATGCGCGCCGCTCGGCATTCTCGAACGCCTGAAGGGCAGGGCGCTGGTTTGAGCGCCGCTGTCCGTTGGCCGGTTTTGCGCGGCGTGTTCAGGCGCGCGCTCAGGAACGCGGAGCCCCGATGCTGAGGGCGGTTTATAACGCGCTCTGGTGGATCGTCGCGCCGCTGGCGGTGCTGCGTCTTTTGATCCGTTCGCGCAAGGAGCGCGGCTATCGCGAGCATATCGGCGAGCGCTTCGGTTATGCGCGCGGGCGGCTGCCCGAAGATAGCGCGCCGTTGATCTGGGTGCATGCGGTATCGGTGGGCGAGACGCGCGCCGCGCAACCGCTGATCGACGCGCTGATCAAGGCGCGCCCCGATGCGCGCATCCTGTTGACCCATATGACGCCGAGCGGTCGCGCGACCGGCGAGCAGATTTTCGGCGACCGCGTGTTGCGCAGCTATTTGCCCTACGACATGCCGCATGCGGTGCGGCGTTTCTTGCGGACATGGCGGCCGTCGTTGGGGCTCGTGATGGAAACCGAAGTGTGGCCGACGCTGATCGACGAATGCCGTCGCGCGGACGTGCCGCTGGTGCTGACCAATGCGCGGATGTCGGCGCGCTCGTTCGGGCGCGCGGCGAAATTCGGCCAGGCGGCCAAGGGCGTGTTCGGCGGCTTTGCGCGCGTGCTGGCGCAGAGTCCATCGGATGCGGAGCGGCTCACCGCGCTCGGCGCGCGCAACGTCGCGGTGCTCGGCAATCTGAAGTTCGACATGAGCACGCCGCCCGAGCTGGCGGCGCGCGGCCATGCGTGGCGTGCGGCGATCGGCGCGCGGCCGGTGTGGGTCGCGGCGAGTACGCGTGAAGGCGAGGAGCAACTGGTGCTGCAGGCGTTCGCGGCGCTCGGCGTCGACGATGCGTTGTTGATCCTGGTGCCGCGTCATCCGCAGCGGTTCAACGAAGTGGCGGCGCTGGTCGAGAAAGCGGGGCTGCGGTTGGAGCGGCGCTCGGGCTGGGCGCCGGCGGCGCAGGTGGCGTCGGGCGCGGGCGTGTTGGGCGACGTGCCTGCGTTGCCCGCCGAAGTGAACGTGCTGCTCGGCGATTCGATGGGTGAACTTGGCGCTTACTATGCCGCTGCCGATCTGGCGTTTATCGGCGGCAGCTTGTTGCCGCTCGGCGGACAGAACCTGATCGAGGCGTGCGCGGTGGGCGTGCCGGTGCTGATCGGGCCGCACGTGTTCAACTTCACGCAGGCCACCGCGGATGCGGTCGCGGCGGGCGCCGCGGTGCAGGTGCAAGACCCGGCCGATCTGGCGCGGGCATTGCGCGAGCTGTTCAACGACAGGGCACGGCGGCTGGCGATGGGCGGCGCGGCTTCGGCGTTCGCCGCTCGGCATCGTGGAGCGACCGCGCGGACGGTGGATGTGTTGATGGCGGTGTTGCCGGAGTGAGGGGCATCGCTGGCGAGATGCCGTGCGTGGCTCAGGTTTCGAGCGTCGATAAATAATATATTCTGCGAACATCGGGGCACGCGCTGCGTGGCCCTAAGACTTGAACTGTTTCTTCTTCCGCCTGCGATGACGCTCTTCACCGACCTCGGCTTTCAATGGGATCGCGCCGCGATTCCACAAGACATTCCCGCCCATTCGATCAAACGGGTGTGCTTCCGTTTTCATCGAATGCTGCCGGAATTCGTGTGGGACGCGAGTGTGCTCGAAGGCAATCCCTTCACGTTTCCCGAGGTAAAAACGCTGCTCGACGGCGTCACGGTCGGTGGCCGGAAAATCTCCGATCACGAACAGATCCTGAACCTCGCGGAGAGTTCGAAGCATCTGCTGGCCATTGTGCAGACGGGGCGGTTCGCGCTCGACAAGCCGACGTTTTGCGACCTGCGTCGTCTCGTTGCACGTAACGAGGCGCTTGAGTGGGGCGTATTCCGAGGAGAAGGGGAGGAAACGCGCTATACACCTGACGTTGCGTTGGGTGAGGCGGGGCGGCACACGCCGTTGCCCACCTTGCCGGGCGCCCCCGAACTGAATCGCGTTTTTGCCGCGGGCGCGCGTGCGCTGACCGATCAGGTGCCCAACGCGTTCGAACGCGGCTGCGCTTTCTTCCTGTTCGGCGCGTTGCAGCAGTTTTTCTTCGACGGCAACAAGCGCACCTCACGTTTCATGATGAACGGCGTGCTGATGTCGAACGGCATCGACGCGATCAGTGTGCCGGCGCAGCGCGCCGGTGACTTCAACGAAAAGATGGTGCGCTTTTATCTGTCGAAAGACGCGACGGAGATGATGGCGTTCTTGCTCGAGTGTCATCCGGGCGAGTAACGCCTCAAACCTTCAACAACCCCTTCGCCTCGATAAACCTCACCACCTCCGCGAGCCCGTCGAGCGCCTTCAGATTGCACATCACGAAGGGCCGTTCGCCGCGCATCTTCTTCGCGTCCGATGCCATCACGTCGAGGTTCGCGCCGACCATCGGTGCGAGGTCCGTCTTGTTGATCACCAGCAGATCCGATTTCGTGATGCCGGGGCCGCCCTTGCGCGGAATTTTCTCGCCGCCCGCCACGTCGATCACATAGATCGTCAGATCCGACAGTTCCGGGCTGAAGGTCGCCGCGAGATTGTCGCCGCCCGATTCGATGAACACGATGTCGGCATCGGGAAAACGCGTCAGCATGCGATCGACGGCTTCGAGGTTGATCGACGCGTCCTCGCGAATCGCCGTATGCGGGCAGCCGCCCGTTTCGACGCCCATGATCCGCTCGGCGGGCAAGGCGCCCGCCACCGTCAGCAGACGCTGGTCCTCTTTCGTATAGATGTCGTTGGTGATCGCGACGAGGTCGTACTGTTCGCGCA
Source organism: Paraburkholderia sp. 22099 (assembly GCF_052045835.1). Classification (NCBI taxonomy): domain Bacteria; kingdom Pseudomonadati; phylum Pseudomonadota; class Betaproteobacteria; order Burkholderiales; family Burkholderiaceae; genus Paraburkholderia; species Paraburkholderia sp. 22099. The sequence goes on from NZ_JBQEPU010000032.1 coordinate 45,139, forward strand.
TCGCCTTGCAGAGCATTTCGAGCAGCGTGGTCTTGCCCGAGCCGACCGGGCCGCCGACGCCCACGCGCAGCGGCGGCAGTTTCTTCGTGCGGGCGGACGAGTGGGCAGGATGATGAGGTGCGTTCATGATGGATCGTCTTATGAGCGAAAGAGCCGCGAATACTGCGACTCGTGACGCGCCGAGAGAATGCCTAACTGCGGCGCGAAGGTGTTGATGTCGGCGGGCGTCGTCGCCAGGGCGCGCGTGACGGCGGCGTCGATCGGCTCGCGCAGCGCGACGATGATGCGTTGGCCCGCGAGTTGGCCCAAAGGCACGGCCTTCAACGCGGCGGCGGCCTGGTTTTCCACCCAGCTAAAAGCGTAAGCGGCCAGTGCGGCGTCGACGGCCGTGTCGTGCGCGTAGGCGGCGAAGGCGAAAGCCGTGGGCTGCGCGAGCGGCGTCATCGCGGCGAGCGTGTCGCGCCTCGCTGCATCGCCCCATTCGAGCGAGACGCACAGTTGCCGCAGCGACCAGCCCATTTGCCCGGTTTCGCGCCTCAATTCCGCCGATTCGCGGCTCGCGAGGAATTCGCTGTTGGCTTGCGCGAGGCCGGCTGCATCGTGCGCGCGCCAGCGTTCCATTTGATGCGCGAGAAACGGCAGCTCGCCGTGAGCGAGCACGTCGGTCAGGCCGCTCGCGATCCAGTCGCGGGCCGAGTCCGCGTCGGTGATCAGTTGCGCTTCGATCGCCGCTTCGAGTCCCTGCGAGTAGCTGAATGCGCCGATCGGCAGCGCCGGCGACGCGAGATGCAGCAGCGCTGTGAGTTCAGCGATGCGCATGATGGTGGTGATGCCCGTGGCCGCATGATTCGTCGTGGACGTGATCGCCGTGGTCGTGCGCAGGGTCGTGCGCAGGGTCGTGCTCATGCGAATGCTCATGCCCATGATGCTCACCGAACACCTGCTGCGCCAACGCATAGTCTTCAGCGAACGTCTCGTCGTGACCGTGCTTGTGGCCGCCGCCATACGCGCCCGACTCCGGCTGAAACGGCATCGACACCTGATCGACGGTCGCGCCGATGCGCTTGAGCATATCGGCCAGCACCGGATCGTATTCGAGCTTCAGGTAGTCCGCGCCGACTTCCACCGGCGTATGACGATTGCCGAGGTGATAAGCGGCGCGCGTCAGTGTCAATGCATCTTTCGCGCGAACATACAGCACCGCTTCCGGCGCCGCGATCACCCGCACCAGACCGCCGTCGTCGGCGACGAGCACATCGCCGTCGCGCAACACCGTGCCGCGCGGCAACAGCAGCGCGACTTCCTCGCCGTTATCGAGCGTTGCCGCGAGCCGGCTCTTGCGGCGTTCGTCGAACGCGAGCGTCAAGGTCGGCGCGCGCTTCACCAGCACGGGCGCGAGTTTCAGATGCGGGGCAATCAGTTTGTCGATGGTGCGCATGGTCAGAACAGGAAATAGCGTTGCGCCATCGGCAGCACGGTGGCCGGTTCGCAGGTCAGCAACTGACCGTCGGCGATCACCTGATACGTTTCCGGATCGACGCTGATGCTGGGGCGCCACGCGTTGTGAATCATGTCCGCCTTCGAGATGTTGCGGCAGTTCTTCACGGCAACGATACGCTTGTTCAGGCCATAGCGTTCGCCGACGCCCGCATCGGCCGCCATCTGCGAGACGAAGGTCAACGACGTGCGCCCGAGCGCGCCGCCGCGCGTCGCGAACATCTCGCGATAGTGGACCGGCTGCGGCGTCGGAATCGACGCGTTCGGGTCGCCCATTTGCGCCATCGCGATCATGCCGCCCTTCAGGATCAGCGACGGCTTGATGCCGAAAAACGCCGGCTCCCAGAACACCAGGTCGGCCCACTTGCCCGGCTCGATCGAACCGACTTCATGCGCGATGCCGTGCGTGATCGCCGGGTTGATCGTGTACTTCGCGACGTAACGTTTCGCGCGGAAGTTGTCGTTGCGCGCGTTGTCCTCGGCCAGCGCGCCGCGTTGCACCTTCATCTTGTGCGCGGTCTGCCACGTGCGGATGATCACTTCGCCCACGCGGCCCATCGCCTGCGAATCGGACGAGAGCATCGACAGTGCGCCGAGGTCGTGCAGGATGTCCTCGGCGGCGATGGTCTCGCGGCGAATCCGCGATTCGGCGAAGGCGATGTCTTCCGCGATCGAGGGGTCCAGGTGGTGGCACACCATCAGCATGTCGAGATGCTCTTCGAGCGTATTGACGGTGTACGGGCGCGTCGGATTGGTGGACGAAGGCAGCACGTTCGCCTCGCCGCACACCTTGATGATGTCCGGCGCGTGGCCGCCGCCCGCGCCTTCCGTGTGATACGTGTGAATCGTGCGGCCCTTGAACGCGGCCACGGTCGCTTCGACAAAACTGGCTTCGTTCAGCGTGTCCGTGTGAATCGCGACTTGCGTGTCGGTGTCGTCGGCGACAGAGAGGCAGTTGTCGATCGCGGCCGGCGTCGTGCCCCAGTCCTCGTGCAGCTTCAAACCGATCGCGCCCGCCGCGATCTGCTCCAGGGCCGGTTGCGGCTGGCTCACATTGCCCTTGCCGAGAAAGCCGAGATTCATCGGATAGCCGTCGGCCGCTTGCAGCATGCGTTCGAGATGCCACGGCCCCGGCGTGCAGGTCGTCGCGTTGGTGCCGGTCGCGGGGCCGGTGCCGCCGCCGAGCATCGTCGTCATGCCGCTCGCGAGCGCTTCCTCGATCTGCTGCGGGCTGATGAAGTGAATGTGCGTGTCGATGCCGCCCGCCGTGACGATCAGGCCTTCGCCGGCGATCACCTCGGTGGCCGCGCCGATCGCAATCGTCACGTTCGGCTGAATGTCGGGGTTGCCCGCCTTGCCGATCGCGGCAATGCGGCCGTTCTTGATGCCGATGTCGGCCTTGACGATGCCCCAGTGATCGAGAATCACCGCGTTCGTCACGACGGTGTCGACCACGTCGGCATGCACGCGTTGCGACTGGCCCATGCCGTCGCGAATCACCTTGCCGCCGCCGAATTTCACTTCTTCGCCGTAGGTGGTGAAGTCGCGCTCGACTTCGATCAGCAGTTCGGTATCGGCGAGGCGCACGCGGTCGCCGGTGGTGGGGCCGAACATTTCCGCGTATGCGCGGCGGCCAATGCGTAGGGTCATGGTGTGGATCCGGAAATGAGCGGGGCGGTCGGGGCAAGCGCGCGCAAGCGGCGCATCACAGCTTGCCCATCACCTTGCCGTTGAAGCCGTAGACGACGCGATCGCCCGCCAGTTCGACCAGTTCGACGGTGCGTTCCTGGCCCGGCTCGAAGCGCACGGCGGTGCCCGCCGCGATGTTGAGGCGGAAGCCGCGCGCCGTTTCGCGGTCGAAGGCGAGCGCCGCGTTCACTTCGTAGAAGTGATAGTGCGAGCCGATCTGCACCGGCCGGTCGCCGGTATTCGACACCACCACGGTGACGGTGGCGCGGCCCGCATTGAGTTCGTGTTCGCCGTCGTCGATCAGGAGTTCGCCGGGAATCATGGAGCCTGCCTGTTAGGGGATCGGGTGATGAACGGTGACGAGCTTGGTGCCGTCGGGGAAGGTGGCTTCGACCTGGATGTCGGGGATCATCTCCGGCACGCCTTCCATCACGTCGTCGCGCGTGAGCAGCGTGGTGCCGTAGTGCATGACCTCGGCGACGGTCTTGCCGTCGCGGGCCGCTTCCATCAGCGCGGCGGTGATGAAGGCGATCGCTTCCGGGTAATTCAGTTTGAGGCCGCGTGCGCGGCGCCGTTCGGCGAGCAGCGCGGCGGTGAAGATCAGCAGCTTGTCCTTCTCGCGGGGTGTCAGCTTCATCGAGTCAGCTTCGTCGAATGGGTGCGTTGGATTGCGCCGGGCCTGGGCGGGGCCGGCCGCGGCAAGGTTAGGCGCTGCGTGTCATGGCCGCGATCGCATGCTACGCACGGGATGCGGCCACGACAAGTGCAATGCCGGATAAGCCCGCCACGCTATCAAGTTTGGCTAACGACGCGCTTACAGATCGGTCGGCAGCGCCGCGCCGAACCACTTCTTCGACATCGTGTTGAGCGTGCCGTCCTGCTTGGCTTGCGCGAGCGCGGCGTTCACTTTCTGCTGCAGGCGCGCTTCGTTCTTGTTCATGCCGACGAAGCAAGGCGAATTCTTGATGACGAACTTCGGCTCCGGGCGGCGCGGCGGATTCTTCGCGAGAATCGCGGCGGCGACGATATTGCCGGCGGCGATCAGTTGCACCTGGCCTGACAGGAATGCGGCGATGGTCGCGTTGTTGTCCTCGAAGCGCTTGATCGTGGCGTTCGGCGCCATTTGCGTGAGACCGATTTCCTCGAGCGCGCCGCGCGTCGCGCCGACCGTCTTGCCGGTGAGATCGGCGGGGCCGGCGACCTTGACGTCGGCGGGACCGAACACGCCCTGGTAGTACGGCGCGTAGGCGGTCGAGAAATCGATGACCTTCTCGCGATCCGGCGTCTTGCCGAGCGATGAGATCACCAGATCGACCTTGCCGGTTTGCAGATACGGAATGCGGTTCGCGCTGTTGACGGGCACCAGTTCGAGCTTCACGTTCATCGACTTCGCGAGCAGGGCGGCGGTCTCGATGTCGTAGCCTTGCGGCTTCATGTCCGCGCCGACCGAACCGAACGGCGGATAGTCTTCCGGCACGGCGACTTTCAGCACGCCGGCCTTGGCGATGTTGTCGAGCGTGTCCGCGTGAGCGGCGGGCGCATTGAGCGCGAGGACGGGCGAGAGCAGCAGTGCGGCGAGCCAGGCGCGACGCGCGGGGCGAAGAGTCGATCGGTTCATGTGATGTGAGCGGTGGTGGTGGCGGCAAGCCGGTCGGCTGCCGTCAGGACGCGGCAGCATCGTGACGGTTCTCAACGCAAGGTGTGTGCCATGCCGGTGCAGCATGCGCTTGCTGGACGTAAGGCGCGGCCGCGCACCGGATTGGGGCTCGCGGATGCCTCGGCTTGGTGCGCTGCTGTGCTTACGGCGGTGAAAGGCTCGATGCAGCGGCACGAGCCATGAAGCGAATCAGGTGGACCAGATTCTTAGCGGCACCGCATCGACACCATGCACGACCGGCCTGAGCTGAAGCCAGCAGTTCGTCAACGCGTTTTGCAGCGTCTCCATGGAACGCGACACCGCTCGCACGAGTAGCACGCCTTGCGTGACGCAGGAGGCCGCCGCGCGCAGCGTATCGTCGAACGGTAGTTGCGCGGTGAGCGCTTCGGCGAGCGCATCGTCGCAAGCGGCGCCGACCGCCCACAGCGCGCCATATGCCGGAAAGCCGGCCAGCCCTTGCGCGGCATCGCGCAGCGGATCGTCGGCGGTGAGGCTCGCGCGTTCGAGCCACAGCAGTTCGCCATTCGCGCCCACGATGCGCGACACCGCCTGCAAGCGTCCCGCCGACCACCGCTCACCGGCCGCTTGCCGCCCGAGTTGCGTCGCATCCCAGCCGAGGGCGGTCGCGCCTTCGCTCAGTGTCAGCGAGAAATCGAGCATCGCGTTCGCGTGATCGAAAACGATATTGTTCTGCGGCAGCCAGTCGAGCCTCGCGTGCTCGCCGACGCGCACGGCGATGGTTTGCTGCGCGGCGCGTCCGTTGGACTTGTACCACTTGGTCGCGCCAGGCGTGGTGATGACGGCATGCGCGCCGGCGCCGACGGCCACGTCGATATCGAGTTGATCGCCGCCCGCGATGCCGCCTGGCGGATGCACGATCACCGCATGACAGATCGCATGGCCTTCGGGATAGAGCGGCCGTTGCACGCGCAGCGGTCCATCGTGCAGCCGATGCTTGAGCGTGGTGCGTTGGTCGTGCTTGACGAAGCCGAGTTCGAGACGCGCGCGCCATTGCGAATGGGCGCCGGCGTGGGTGCCGGTTTGCGTGTCGGCTTGCTTGTCGGTTGGCGCGCTCGCGAGCGTGATGTGGTTTTCGTGAAGCGACATGCGAATGGACTTGCGGTGGACGGAGTGAGGCGGAGCGTGCCTATGCGAGTGAGCCGCATTGCCCCGGCATGCGGCGAGAATAGCACGCGGGTTGGCTCATATCCGTCACACGGCGATGAGTGTGCGCACGCCGTCCGCGTCCATGTTGGCGCCTTCGCCGCCCGCGATGATTTCACCGCGGCTCATGACCCAATAGCGGTCCGCGATGTCTTTCGCGAAGTCGTAATACTGTTCGACGAGCAGTACCGTCATGCCCATTTCCTCGACCAGTTGACGCAGCGTGCGGCCGATGTCCTGAATGATCGACGGCTGAATGCCTTCGGTGGGTTCGTCGAGAATGAGCAGTTGCGGATCGCTCATGAGCGCGCGGCCGATCGCGAGTTGTTGTTGCTGACCGCCCGACAGATCGCCGCCGCGACGGGTGCGCATGTCCTTCAGGACGGGGAATAGTTCGTAGATGCGGTCGGGGATTTTTCTTGGGGCTTTTTTGCTGGCGGCGCCCACTAGCAGGTTTTCCTCGACCGTTAGCCGCGGGAAGATGTCGCGGCCTTGGGGGACGTAGGCCAGGCCTTTTTCTACTCGCGAGTAGGTGGGGAGTTTGGTGATGGGCGTGTCACGCCAGGTGATCGAGCCGCTTTTGGTTTGGACTACGCCCATCAGGCATCTCAGCAAGGTTGTCTTGCCTACGCCGTTGCGGCCCAATAGGACTGTTAGTTTGCCGGCTGGCACTGTGAGCTTCACGTCTCTTAGGATGTGGCTGCCGCCGTAGTACTGGTTTAGGTTTTGTACTTCTAGCATTTTTTGAACGTCCGTTGGGGTGGGGTTTTTGCTGTGGCTTTTGTTGGGGTGGTCTTTTCTTTTCTTAGTGGTCTATTAGCGTTGCCCCTGTGCGGGGCGGCACCTACTTTTCTTTGCCGGCCGCAAAGAAAAGTAGGCAAAAGAAAGCGGCTCACACCGCTAACTTTTAAGTGGGTCCCCTGGCTTGGAGGGGATCGTGGTGCATCTGGAATCCGTGTTCTCGCGCACTCCGCGTTCGTGACACAGCAGTCATTCTTCCGGCGACGCTGCGCGCGCCGTCGCGGTGCTTCATCAAACCCCGCGGCGCGCTTGGGGTTATGCGGTACTTCATCGAACCACGCGCTGCTTCTGGCGCTAAGCGGTACTTCATCAAACCCCGCGGCGCTCTTGGGGTTAAGTGGTACTTCATCGAACCATGCGCTGCTTCTGGCGCTAAGCGGTACTTCATCAAATCACGTGCAGCTTCTGGGGCTAAGTGGTGCTTCAGCGAACCACGCGCTGCTTCTGGGGCTAAGCGAAACTTCGTCAAGTTATGCGCCGCTTCTGGCCTAAGCGGTACTTCCATTCAACTCGTGCCTGGCTCTGCGCACACATTTAGCACCACGCCGAGGCGAAGCCGACGGCCCCCACGCGCACAAACGAAGCCGGTGGTTTGCTGGCGGACCCTTCCGGCGAGCGCGGAGCGCGAGGCGGGAAGTATGACTGCCTTGTCACGAACGCGGAGTGCGCGAGGGCACCGATTCCAGATGCACCACGATCCCCTCCAAGCCAGGGGACCCACTTAAAAATTAGCGGTGTGAGCCGCTTTCTTTTGCCTACTTTTCTTTGCGGCCGGCAAAGAAAAGTAGGTGCCGCCCCGCACAGGGGCAACGCTAATAGACCACTAACAAATCAAGTAAAGGCCAAAAAATCAGAGAACAAAAAAAACCAGAGAACAAAAAATCAGAGAACAAAAAAATCAGCCCTCACCTCCCAAGATAAGACTCAATAACAGTCTCATCCCTCTTCACCTCATCCAAACTCCCATGCGCCAAAACACGCCCTTCGGCCATGACAGTAACCTTCCCGGCCTCGCCGGCCAAAGCAGCGACAAACTCCATATCATGCTCGACAACCATCATCGAACAAGTCCCCCGCAAATGATTGAGCAATTCAGCCAACTGCATGGTCTCATCATCAGTCATCCCAGCCGCAGGCTCATCGAGCAACAACAACGCCGGTTGCTGCATCAGCAACATCCCAATCTCGAGCCGCTGCTTCTGCCCATGCGACAACTCGCCGGCCAGTCGCCGCGCCTCACTCTCGAGCCCGATCAACAAAAGCGTCTCTTCAATCCGCGCCTGCGCCTCGCGATCCAACCGCGCCCGTAACGACGACCACCACCCCTTGTCGGCCTTCATCGCCAACTCGAGGTTCTCCCACACGGGATGCTGCTCGAACACCGTCGGCTTCTGAAACTTGCGCCCAATCCCGGCACGCGCAATCGAAGGTTCATTCATGCGCGTGAGATCGATCGACTGCCCCAGAAAAACCTTGCCCGAATCGGGCTCGGTCTTGCCGGTGATCACATCCATCATCGTGGTCTTGCCCGCGCCATTCGGGCCGATGACGCAACGCAGTTCCCCGGCGTCGATGGAAAGCGTCAGCGCATTCAACGCGCGAAAACCGTCGAAACTCACGGTCACGTCTTCGAGGTACAGAATCGTGCCGTGCGAGATGTCGATCTGCCCCGGCACCACCGCGTGCCCCATGCTCGCGACGCCGCTCAACGAATGTTCAGCGGGTTGTTCCGGTAATGCCAGGTCGGGAACCATCGGGTTTTCGTTCATGAACGGTTCCTCTTGCGCGTCACGATGTCGATCAGCCCCATGATGCCGTTCGGCAGGAACAGCGGAACCAGCACGAAAATCAGACCAAGAAAGAACAGCCAGTATTCAGGGAAGTTCGCCGTGAAAAAGCTCTTCGCGCCATTCACCGCGAACGCGCCGACGATCGGCCCGATCAGCGTGCCGCGTCCGCCCACGGCGACCCAGATCGCCATTTCAATCGAGTTGCCCGGCGACATCTCGCCGGGATTGATGATGCCGACCTGCGGCACGTACAACGCGCCGGCGATTCCGCACAAGACAGCGGACACGGTCCACACGAACAGCTTGTACGCGAGCGGGCTGTAGCCGAGGAACATCAAGCGCGTTTCGCCGTCGCGCACCGCGGTCACCACGCGGCCGAGCTTCGACGTGACGATCGCCCGCGCGCCGATGAACACGAGAATCAGCACCGCGAACGTGATCAGCAACAGCGCCGTGCGCGTGCCCGCATGCGTGATCGGAAATCCGCCGATGCGCTTGAAATCGGTGAAGCCGTTATTGCCGCCGAAACCCGTTTCGTTGCGGTAGAACAGCAGCATCGCGGCAAACGTCATCGCCTGCGTGATGATCGACAGGTACACGCCCTTCACGCGCGAGCGGAACGTGAAGAAGCCGAACACCCACGCGACCACCGCCGGCACCAGCACCACCAGCAGCAGCGCGTAGCCGAGATGCTGCGTGCCTTGCCAGTACCAGGGCAGTTGGTGCCAGTCGAGAAACACCATGAAGTCGGGCAGGTCGCTGCCGTATTTGCCGTCGTGACCGATCGAACGCATCAGGTACATGCCGATCGCGTAGCCGCCCAACGCGAAGAACAACGCATGCCCGAGACTCAGGATGCCGCAGTAGCCCCACACGAGATCGAGCGCGAGCGCGGCGATTGCGTAGCACATGAACTTGCCGGTGATCGTCATCGCGTAGGCGGACAGATGCAGCGGGCTCGTCTCCGGCACCACCAGCGTCGCGAACGGCACGCCGAGGCCGAACACGATGATGAGCGCGATCAGCGCGAGCCACGCGCGGCGCGACAACAGCGCGGGACGCGGCGGCAAGCCGAGCGCGAAGCCGGAATCGGCGCCGCGTCCGGCCGCGGCACGGCTGCCCGCCGTGCCGACGTGGGGCGATGAAGTAGCCGATGTCATCATGCCTCCGCGCTACGGCCCTTGAGGGCGAACATGCCCTGCGGACGCTTCTGGATGAACAGCACGATCAGCACCAGCACCGCGATTTTCGCGAGCACCGCGCCCCAGAACGGTTCGATCGCCTTGCTGACGAGTCCGAGCCCGAAGCCGCCGATCACCGTGCCGGCGAGTTGGCCGACGCCGCCGAGCACCACGGCCATGAACGAATCGATGATGTAGCTCTGGCCGAGGTCGGGTCCGACATTGCCGATCTGCGACAGCGCGCAGCCGCCCAAACCGGCGATGCCCGCGCCGAACGCGAACGCATACGAATCGACGCGCGCGGTCTTCACGCCGACGCACGCGGCCATGCGCCGGTTCTGCGTGACGGCGCGCACGAAGAGGCCGAGGCGCGTTTTAGTGAGCACTGTCCACGCGATGCCGACGACGATCAGCGAGAACGCCAGGATCGCGAGGCGGTTGTACGGCAGGATCAGATTCGGCAGCACGGTCACGCCGCCGCTCATCCACGCCGGGTTCACCACTTGCACGTTCTGCGCGCCGAACAGCATGCGCGTCGCCTGAATCAGGATCAGGCTGATGCCGAAGGTGGTCAACAAAGTCTCCAAGGGGCGGCCGTACAGATGCTTCAGCACCAGCCGTTCGAGCACGATGCCCACCAGCCCCGCCGCGGCGAACGAGGCCGGCACCGCGAGAAGCGGATACCAGTCGAACGCGCCGGGCGCATAGCGCTGAAACAGGTTCTGCACGACGTAAGTGGCGTACGCGCCGATCATCAGGAATTCGCCGTGCGCCATGTTGATGACGCCGATCAGGCCATACGTGATCGCGAGGCCGAGTGCGGCGAGCAGCAGCACGCTGCCGAGCGACAAGCCGGCGAACAGCGTGCCGGCGATCTGGCTGCGGCGCTGGATCGCATCGAGTTCGTCGATGCCGCTTTGCGCGGCCGCGCGGATGCGCTCGTCGGCTTCATTGAAGCTGCCGTCCGGCTTCTTCGCGACGAGCGGGCGCAGCAGTTCGTTCATGTCGAGATCGTGCCGGGCGGCGACCAGTTGCACGGCTTCGAGACGCCTCGCCGGATCGGCATCGTGCAGGGCGGTCATCGCCCACAGCGTGTCGAGGCGCTTCTTCAGCGCGGGGTCGGTTTCCTTCGCGCGGGCCGCGTCGACCAGCGGCTTGATCGCCGGGTCGGGGTTGCGCAGCAGCGCGGCGATCGCGGCTTCACGGGTCGCCTTGTCCGGCGAATCGAGTTGCAGGCCGGACAGCGCGCCGGCCACTTTCGAGCGCAGCAGGTTGTTCAGCGTGACCGGTTGCGCGTCGCCGGCGGCGACGGTCTTGCCGGTGACCGCGTCGCGCGCGGTGTCGCCGTCTTGCAGCAGCACGGCGCCGGCATCGGTGGCGAGCGCGCTGTCTTCGGAGAGCGCCTTGAGCACCGCGACCGATTCCTTGTCGTGGTTGGCGATCAGCTTGTCGATGGCGGCGGACTTCGCATCGAAGTCGTCGGCGGCGAGCGGCGCGACATCGGCCGGGACGAGCGCGAACGCGGCAAGCGGCGCGCCCGCGAGAAACGCGAGGAGCGCGAGCGCCACGCTGGCGATGGCGCGCCGTGCGCCTGGTCGTACAAACGTCGGAAATGAAAACGCCATGATGGCCTTTGAAGATAAACCAGCGGGGCGGCGCGGCATCGCGCGCGAGAGCCGCGGCCGCGACGGGCGCGCCCCTCTGTCGATCACACCGGATCGCCGCGCCGGCCGACTGCGCCCGCGTGACGATCCGGCGTGCGGTCAGGCGACGCGCGCGCGCTTCAGGAATGCCGGAATCGAGCTGACCACGTCCGGCTTGCTCGAATTGCCGGCGATGAACGGGCTCCACGGCTGCGCGCGAATCGCGGTCTTGGTGCGCCACACCACGTTGAATTGGCCGTCGGCGCGCACTTCGCCGATCATCACCGGCTTGTGCAGATGGTGATTGCCGTCCATCTCCAGCGTGAAGCCCGACGGCGCGACGAACTGCTGGCCGACCATCGCGACGCGCACCTTGTCCACGTCCGTGCTCTTGGCCTTCTCGACGGCCTGCTTCCACATATGAATGCCGACGAAGGTCGCTTCCATCGGGTCGTTCGTCACGCGCTTGGTGCCGCCCGGCAGATTGTTCTCCTTGACCCACGCGGCCCATTGCTTCTTGAACTTCTCGTTGGCCGGATTGCGCACCGACATGAAGTAGTTCCATGCCGCGAGATTGCCGACCAGCGGCTTGGTATCGATGCCGCGCAGTTCTTCCTCGCCGACCGAGAACGCGACGACCGGCACGTCCGATGCCTTCAGCCCCTGGTTGCCGAGTTCCTTGTAGAACGGCACGTTCGAATCGCCGTTCACCGTCGAGATCACCGCGGTCTTGCCGCCTTGCGAGAAGGTCTTGATGTTCGCGACGATGGTCTGATAGTCGCTGTGGCCGAACGGCGTGTAGACCTCCTGGATGTCGGCCTCCTGCACGCCCTTCGACTTGAGGAACGCGCGCAGGATCTTGTTGGTCGTGCGGGGGTACACATAGTCGGTGCCCAGCAGGAAAAAGCGCTTGGCGCCGCCGCCTTCCGCGCTCATCAGATATTCGGTGGCGGGAATCGCCTGCTGATTGGGCGCGGCGCCCGTGTAGAACACGTTGCGCGACATTTCCTCGCCTTCGTACTGCACCGGATAGAACAGCAGGCCGTTCAGTTCCTCGAACACCGGCAGCACCGACTTGCGCGACACCGAGGTCCAGCAGCCGAACACGACCGCGCACTTGTCCTGCGTGATCAGTTGGCGCGCCTTTTCGGCGAACAGCGGCCAGTTCGACGCCGGGTCCACCACCACCGGCTGCAACTGGCGGCCCATCACGCCGCCGCTCTTGTTGATCTCCGCGATGGTCATCAACGCGGTGTCCTTCAGCGAGGTCTCCGAGATCGCCATCGTGCCCGACAGGGAATGCAGAATCCCCACCTTGATCGGACCGCTGCCGGACTGCGCCTGGGCAAACGGAACCTGACCAGCAAGCGCCAGCGCGCCCGACATGGAGCCGAACTTCAACAGACTGCGACGTTTCATGTGTATCCCCTTGCCATTGATGATGAATGTTTATGGGCGTCGATTTCGGTCAGCGTTGCCTATCCCGTATGACTTGCCGCTCCTGTACTGCAAGGCACATGCCATGCGGCAAGTTCGACTGGAAGTGCGTGCGGTTCACGCTGCGGCGCGGCTGCGAGCGAGGTAAGTTATGCGCGCTGCGGCGCCGTTGTGGTGCACGCAGGGGGCGTGCGCTTCGTTGGGGTGCGTGCCGCGCCGCGACGAGGCGTGCGCATCGGCCAGCGGGCGTCGGCGGTGCATGGCCGCCGCGCGTTTGTGCATGGGCCGCGGTTTGCCTACACTGAAAGGCCAGTCATGCAGGCTTTGCGTGGCACCGGAGCGCGCTGCGTGGACCGGCGTGAATGCCGAAGCATGAACTCCGATCGACATAGGCGCTTTGCAGGAGACATGAAATGACCGAGCACGCCGGCGTCAATCCACCGGATATGTCCGCTTTCTGGATGCCCTTCACGGCCAACCGCCAGTTCAAGAGCGCGCCGCGTCTGCTGGCAAGCGCGAAGGGGATGTACTACACGTCGCACGACGGCCGGCGCATTCTCGACGGCACGGCCGGGCTATGGTGCGTCAACGCCGGTCATTGCCGCGACGAAATCGTGGCCGCGGTGCAGGCGCAGGCGGCCGAAATGGATTTCGCGCCCACCTTCCAGATGGGCCATCCCAAGGCTTTCGAAGCCGCCACGAAAATCGCCCGGCACACGCCTCACGATCTCAAGCACATTTTCTTCGTCAACTCCGGCTCGGAGGCGGTCGATACCGCGCTGAAGATCGCGCTGGCCTATCACCGCTCGCGTGGCGAAGGGCAGCGCACGCGCTTCATCGGACGCGAGCGCGGCTATCACGGCGTGGGCTTCGGCGGCATTTCGGTGGGCGGCATCGCGCCGAACCGCAAGGCGTTTTCCGGCGCGCTGCTGCCCGCGGTCGATCATTTGCCGCATACGCTGAACATCAAGGAGGCCGCGTATTCGAAGGGACAGCCGGCGTGGGGCGCGCATCTCGCCGACGAACTCGAGCGGCTCGTCACGCTGCACGATGCCTCGACGATTGCGGCGGTGATCGTCGAACCGGTGGCCGGCTCGACGGGTGTGCTGATTCCGCCGCAAGGCTATTTGCAGCGGCTGCGCGAGATTTGCGACAGGCACGGCATCCTGCTGATCTTCGACGAGGTGATCACCGGCTGGGGACGCCTCGGCGCGCCGTTCGCCGCGCAGTACTTCGGCGTCACGCCCGATCTGCTGACGATGGCCAAGGGCACCAACAACGCCGCCGCGCCGATGGGCGCGGTCGCCGCGAGCACGCGGATTCACGATTCGATCGTGAACGGCGCGCCGGGCGGCATCGAGTTTTTTCACGGCTACACCTACTCCGGGCACCCGATCGCCGCGGCCGCGGCTTGCGCGACGATCGATCTATACGAGCGCGAGCAGTTGTTCGAACGGGCCGCGCGGATGGCGCCCGTCTTCGAGAACGCGATTCACGCACTGCGCGGCGAGCGGCATGTGATCGACGTGCGCAATCTCGGCCTGGTGGGCGGGGTGGAGTTGGCGCCGCGTGACGGCGCGCCCGGCGCGCGTGCTTACGACGTATTCGTGCGCTGCTTCGAGAAGGGCGTGTTGACGCGTTATACGGGGGATATTCTGGCGTTCTCGCCGCCGTTGATTATCGAGGAGGCGCAGATCGAGGAGATCTTTGCGACGGTGGGCGAGGTGTTGAGGGAGACGGAGTAGGAGGCGCGCCCACGAAGCAGCGCCTCCCTGATTCATGCGGTAATCAGAACGCGACGAACGGACCGGTCAGCGTGCCGATCTTGCTGTCGCCAATCACCGTGTAGACGCTGCGGCCGTAAAAGAACGGCAAGCCCCACAGGAACCAGCGGCCGGACGACATGGACGCCCCCACGTTGTTGAACGCGGCGTTCCCGGTTGCGCCCAGGTTCAGTGCGTTCTCGATCTGGAAAGGGACCGCAAGCGGCGCACCGGAGCCGGCCGAGGCCTCGATCGTTGCCGACAGGTCGAGCGCGCTCGCCGGCGTGTAGAAATCCGAGGTCGTGGGAATCGCGCTGTCGGCGAAAGCGTACACGTTGGTGCCGCTGTCGATCGCGCTGTAGTTGAACGCGGTGCCCTGGTAATGGGTGGTCAGGAAGCCGTATGTGTCCACCGTGAAGATGTTGGCGTCGGCGGGCAGCGCATTGTTGGCCTGCGTGCCCACGCCGAATATCAGTTCACCCGTGACGGAGGCCTGGCCGCTCGCGGGCACTGCCGGCAAGCGGATGATCGTGCCGTTGTAATCGGCGCTGAACGCGGCAACCGGGTTCATCACTTGCTTTTCGGCCTTCACGCGGGTGCTGACGCACGAGTTCGCCGACGGGCAGTAGTAGTAGTTGCCGGGTATCGCGGTGGTCAACGCGTCCTTGGAATCGTGGACGCCGTGCCCGATGCCCAGGATGCCATTGGCGCCGAGGCTTCGGGCGGTGCTGTAGTCGGCTCCGCCGTGCGCGATGCAGTCGGACGGCGTGGTGAACGCGCCGTCGCCCATCACCTGGACCGGAATGTTGCTGGCCGTCCTGCTGCCGATCTTGATGTCGGCGCGCTTGACCGAGCCCCAGGTGAAGCCCGAGGCGAACGGCATGCATTCGGCGATCGGGAATGCGCCCGTCGTATCGTCGAGCGCGCCGATTTGCGTGAGCAGTTTCGGGTTGAGCGACTGAAGCGCGCTGGCCGCAATGCGCACGCCGGTCGAACCGGTGTCGACCAGCATGTTGTCGACGGTCACGCATTGCCCCCGACCCGGTTGACCCGGCACGCACACGGTGATCGAGGCCGACAGCATGTTGAGGTTGCCCATCGAGTTGTCGACGCGGATCGGCACCGTATTGTCCGACTCCGTTTTGATGCCCGCCGAGTTACCGTCGTTGTTCGAATTCCCCGAATTGCCGGGGCTGTTGCCGACCCAGTCGGGGGTTGCATTCCAACTGACGGAATTGTTGCCCTGGCCGTCGCCGCCACCACCGCCGCAGGCCGTCAATATGACGGTGGCGGCGACCGTGGCGACCCACAGCGTCTTTTTCAATGTGTTCATTTTGTTTTTCCTGATTCGACGGAGGGCTTATTGGAGATCGCCAGGACGCACGCCCGCGGGCATCAGGCGAGGCAGGTAAGCCATGCCGAAGAAGCGCCCGAGGCGGCCGGCCGACTCGACACGAAAATCGTCGTTGCCGTCGATGAGCGGCCCCGTGCCGCGCGCGCGGCTGTGACCCGCGCTCACGTAGTTGGGGAAGTAGCTGCCGAGCAGCGCCGTCATGTCCGGGCGGATCGGCCCGTCCCACGTGACGGCGAACACGACGTTGCCAGGCAACACGTATTCACGGATCGTCACGCCGTTGGCGTCGATCGACTGACGCAGGGTGTAGGACGCCGCGCGCGCGGCCCCGGCCGCTGATGCGCCGGCGACCGACTGCATGGCGCGCGGCGCCGACTGGGAGGAAGCGCCGGCGCTCGGCGCGCCGCCCAACGTTGCATACGAGTAGAGCGGCAACAGCGTTGCGGCCAGTATTGCGAACTTCAAAACGCTCATTACGCGGCTCCGGCAAAAAAGGTCGGAGCATGGTGCCTGTGCGCTGGCCGGTAATTCGGGTGAAATTTCGTGGGTGGATGCGCGAAGCGGCGCAATGGCTACGCAGTGTTCGCGACGTTGCGAAGCGTGCAAGGTCGGGCTGCGGCTAGTGGGCCGCGAATAACCGTGCACTGTGCAACGCGGAAAGAGACGAAGCGGTGAAGAAGAAAGAGACCTACCGCGGCGCCGTCACGTTCGGCATGGTGTGTCGTCCCGACTTGCCCGCCGCGCCTTTGGCCGCCGCGCCCGGATGCGGCACCGTCGGCGCCTGGGGCAACGCGGTCAGCGAACCGTCGTCGACCGGCGAGAGCAGCGCGCTCAACCGCAGCACGTCCTGATCGGTGAGACTCGCCGTCGCGGCCTTCAGCTTGAGGCTGTTGATCAGCGTGTCGTAGCGCGCTTTCGCCAGATCGCGGCGCGCGGAAAATAGCTGATCCTGCGCGTTGAGCACGTCGATATTGATCCGCACGCCGACCTGATAGCCGAGCAGGTTCGATTCGAGCGACGTGCGCGCCGATTGCTCGGCGGTTTGCAGCGCGCGCACCTGCGCGAGTCCGCTCACCACGCCGAGAAACGCTTGCCGCGCCGAGAGCGCCGCGTTGCGCCGCGCGGTGTCGAGATCGGCGGACGCCTGGTCCTCGAGCGCGAGCGTCTGACGCACGCGGCTTTGCGTCGCGCCGCCGGCAAAGAGCGGGATTGTGACCTGCACGCCGATCGCGCTGCTCGTGTACGAGCCCAGGCCGCCGAAGCCGGTGGCGAGCGGCGGCGTGCCGGCCGCGGGCGCATTCGCGCCGCTGCCGAAACCGCCGAAGTTGCCCGCGCCCGCCGAGCCGAGACTGCTGCGCGAGCGGCTCGCCACCAGATCGACGGTCGGCAGATGGCCGGACCTGGCCTTGGAAGTTTCGCGCTGCGCGCTGTCCAGCGCGATCTGCTTCGACACGACCTGATAGTTGGCGTCGGTCGCGGCATCGACCCACTGGTTGATGTCGGCGGGCATGGGCGGCGGCAGCGGCGTACCGGCGGCGAGCCCGTCGACATGCTCGACCGGATGCCCGACGATCTGCTGCAGCGCGGCCAGCTTCACCGCGAGATCGTTCTGCGCGGCGATCTCCTGCGAGATCGCCTGGTCGTATTTGGCTTGCGCTTCGTTGGTGTCGGTGATGGTGGTGTTGCCCACCTCGAATGAACGTTTGGCCTGTTCGAGCTGCTGCGCGATCGACGCCTTCTGCGAACGCGCGATCGCGACGCTGTCCTGCGCGGCGAGCGCGTTGAAGTAAGCCTCGCCGAGACGCACGATCAGGTCCTGGCGCGCCTGCGCGAACGACGCCTGCGCCGCATCGACCGCGAGCTTGCCTTGCGCGTAGCCGTACCAGCTATCCACATGAATCAGCGGCTGCGTGAGCGACAGCACATAGCCGTGGCTGTTGCCGTAGGAAGCGGGAAAGCCGCCGCCGAAATCGGTGTTCTGACGGCTCGCGTTGAGCGACGCGGACAGTTGCGGCAGCAGTTTGGCGCGGGCGAGGGGCAGTTCCTCGCTGTTGGCGGCGAGCGCGGCGCGCGCGCTTTGCAGTTGCGCGTCGTTGGCGAGCGCTTCGTCGTAGAGCTGGGCAAGACCCACGGCTCGCGCGGGAAGCGCGGGCAGCGCGCACGCGAGCGCCACGGCGGCCAGGAGGACCGCCACCCGCCGGCGCATCGTCAAGGCCGTTCGATCAGTAAGTGGGGACGGCCGGATCGACCTGACGCGACCACGCGTCGATCCCGCCTTGCAGATTGAAGACGTTGGCATGGCCGCGCGATTCGAGGAACATCGCGACCTGGGCGCTGCGCGCGCCGTGATGGCAGACGCAGACGATTTGCGCGTCGTCGTCGAGTTCCTCGCTGCGCGCGGGAATCTCGCGCATCGGAATCGACACGGCGCCGGCGATCGACGCCGTCTGGATTTCCCACGGCTCGCGCACGTCGAGCAGCACGGGCGCGGGACGCGACGGATCGGCGAGCCATTCGGCGAGCGCGGGAGCGGTCAGGTTTTGCATCAGCGGGACATCCAGTTCAGGTGACGGCGGCGAGCCGGCCGTCCGGAAAAACACGCAAGCGGGCGAACCGATCGGAACCGATCAGAACTTGAAACGCGGCGGCTGCACGGCGTTGACGAGCGGCTCGACATAGGTTTCGAACACGTCGGCGATGCGGTACTGCTTCTCGTCGATACGCGTGATGATCTGCGCCTTCATGACCGGCGCGGTGCCGACGAACGCCGCGAGCCGGCCGCCGACCTTGAGTTGTTCGAGGACGTCCTGCGGCAGCACCGGCAGGCCGCCCGACACGCAGATCACGTCGTACGGCGCGGCGTCGGCCCAGCCGCGCGAGGCGTCGCCGGTGGCGACTTCCGCGTTCAGCACGCCGTTGGCGATCAGGTTGTTCCTGGCCAGTTCGGCCAGTTCCGGTTCGATGTCGACCGTCAGCACGTGCTGCGCGCGATGCGCGAGGAGCGCCGCCATGTAGCCGGAGCCGGCGCCGATTTCGAGCACGCTTTCGTGTTTCTTCACCGCCAGTTCCTGCAGCACGCGCGCCTCGATGCGCGGCGCCAGCATGTGCTGGCCGGCCGGCAGCGGCACTTCGAAGTCGACGAAGGCCAGATCGCGGTAGACGGTGGGGACGAAATTTTCACGCTTGACGATCGAAAGCAGATTCAGCACGTCCTGGTCGAGCACTTCCCAGGGGCGGATCTGCTGTTCGATCATGTTGAAACGCGCTTGCTCGATGTTCATGATGGATTCGGCGGTTTGATTTGGCGGGTTTGGCGGTTTTGCCTCCGACCGGGGTCTCGCGGTGCCAAGGTACGGCGGGCACGTAAGCCACGGCAGGGTAACCGCCGGATTGTACCAAAATGGCGACGCCCGGCCGGCGCCCGCGGGCAGTGCGCTGCTCGGCCGCAGCGCGAGGCGGACCGTGGCCCGGTCCGCTCGCCTCCGTGTTAATCCCTAGCGATCGGTGCTTGCGATTCCGGCTTGAATCGTCCAAAAATGTAATCGATTACATTTTCGAGGGCATTCAACTTGTCCAAGTCGTCGTCCAGGACGGATTCCACCTCCGCGTCCAGCGTGCGTTCGCCGCGCGCGGCCGAAGGGGTCTCGATTGCCGGCGTCGCCGAGCAGGCGGGCGTATCGGTGGCGACGGTCTCGCGCGTGCTGAACGGCCACGAGAACGTGCGGCCCGCGACCCGCGACAAGGTGCTGGCGGCGATCGACGCCAGCGGCTACCGCGTCAACGAACTCGCGCGCAATCTGCGCACCGCCGAAAGCCGCCTGCTGCTGACGATGGTGCCCGACTTCGGCAATCCGTTTTACGCCGAGATCGTGCGCGGCATCGACAGCGTCGCGCGTCAGCACGGCTACTTCATGCTGCTCTGCGACACCGGTGCCGATCCGGGCCGCGAGCGCAGCTACTTCGACCTGTTGCAACGCCGCCGCGCGGACGGCGCGATCTGCCTCGACCCGGCGACGATCCAGCAGGCGCTCGGCGAGGCGTCCAGCGCGCTGCCGTGGGTCGCGTGCTGCGAGTTCGATCCGTCGGTGGGCGTGCCCTACGTGGGCATCGACAACTACCGCGCGGCCGGCGACGCCGTGCGGCATCTGCTCGCGCGCGGCCATCGGCGCATCGGGCTGATCAATTCCGACGTGGACTACCTGTACGCACGGCAGCGTCAGCAAGGCTATCTCGACGCGTTGACCGAAGCCGGCATCGTTCCGGACGAACGCTGGCGCATGAATCTGAACAGCCTCGACTACCAAGCGGGCGCGTCGGCGGCGGCCACCCTGGTCCAGCAGCCGCAAGCGCCGAGCGCGATCTTCGCGGTCTCCGATACCCTGGCGATCGGCGTGATCCACGGCTTGCGCAGCGTCGGCAAGCGCGTGCCCGACGACATCGCGGTGGTCGGCTTCGACGACATTTCGCTCGCCGCGCAAATCGATCCGCCGCTCACCACCATCGCGCAACCCATGCGCGAACTCGGCGAAACCGCCGCGCGCCTCCTGCTGCAACGGCTCGCGAATCCATTGGCGAACGTGCCCGGCGTGCTGCTGCCGCATCGGCTCGTGATTCGCGGGAGCGCGTGAATCATGAGCCTCGCCGTTCGTTTCGACGACATCCGTAAAGACTTCGGCCCGGTGCGTGTACTGCACGGCGTGAGTTTCGAGCTGACGCCGGGGCGCATCTACGGTCTGCTCGGCGAGAACGGCGCGGGCAAATCGACGCTGATGAAAATTCTCGCCGGCTATGAAACGGCGACCTCGGGCAGCTTGCTGATCGACGGCCACGCGCAGCGGTTCACCGGCTCGCGCGAGGCGCAAGCGCAAGGCATCGTGCTGATTCACCAGGAGTTCAATCTCGCCGAGCACCTGACCATCGCGCAGAACATGTACCTCGGTCACGAGAAAACACGCGGCTGGTTCGTCGACGACGCCGCGATGCGTGCCGAGGCGACGCGTTATCTCGCGCAAGTGGGTCTGGAGAAAGCGCCCGACACCAAAGTGCGCGAATTGATCGTCGCCGAAAAGCAGATGGTGGAGATCGCCAAGGCGCTCTCGCGGCGCGCGCGTTTGCTCATCATGGACGAGCCGACCGCCACGCTCACGCCTTCCGAAACCGAACGGCTCTTCACGCTGATGGCGAAGCTCAAGGCCGACGGCGTGACCATCATCTACATCTCGCACAAGCTCGACGAAGTGGAGCGCATCACCGACGAAGTGATCGTGATGCGCGACGGCCGCTTCGTCGCGCGCGGCGCCACGGCGGGGCTCGCGCGGCAGCAGATGGCGAACCTGATGGTGGGGCGCGACGTGTCCGACATGTTCCCCGACAAGCTCACCGTCTCGGCCGATGCGCCGATCGCGTTGCGAGTGCAAGGACTCACGGTGCCGGAGTGGGTGGACGACCTGAGCTTCGACGTGCGCGCCGGCGAAGTGCTGGGCTTTGCGGGCCTCGTCGGCGCGGGCCGCACCGAGGCGTTCGAAGCGATCATCGGTTTGCGCAAGCGCACGGCGGGCCGCATCGAGATCGCCGGCCGCCGCGCCGATCTGTCAAGCCCGCGCGACGCGATGCGCCACGGCCTCACGTATCTCAGCGAGGACCGCAAGGGCAAGGGCCTGCACGTGAACCTGAGCTTGCAGGACAACGTCACGCTGATGACGCTCGAACGTTACGCGCATCCGCTGCTCGATCTGAAGGCGGGCCGCGCGGCGTTGACGAAAGCCGTGAGCGAATTCGGCATTCGCACCGGCGACCTGTCGAGCCGCGCACGCATGCTCTCCGGCGGCAATCAGCAGAAGCTCGCGCTCGCCAAGTTCCTGCAGCCGGACCCGAACGTGATCGTGCTCGACGAGCCGACGCGCGGCGTCGATGTCGGCGCGAAACGCGACATCTATTTCCTGATTCATCGTCTCGCCGCGCAAGGCCGCGCGGTGATCGTCATTTCATCCGAACTGATCGAGCTGATCGGCTTGTGCCACCGCGTCGCCGTGATGCGCGCGGGGCGTCTGCAAGCCACGCTCACGCTCGAACATCTGACCGAAGAGGAGTTGATCGCCCATGCGACCGGCACCCACTGAAGCCGTGCAATCCGGCCGCGCGCTGCGCTTCGCGCATCGACTGTACGCACTCGGGCCGCTGGCCGGCTTGATCGCGCTGTGCATCGTCGGCACGCTGCTCAACCGCGATTTCGCGACGCTCGACAACATGATGAACGTGCTCACGCGCACGTCGTTCATCGGCATCATCGCGGTCGGCATGACCTTCGTGATC
Organism: Paraburkholderia sp. 22099; assembly: GCF_052045835.1. Classification (NCBI taxonomy): domain Bacteria; kingdom Pseudomonadati; phylum Pseudomonadota; class Betaproteobacteria; order Burkholderiales; family Burkholderiaceae; genus Paraburkholderia; species Paraburkholderia sp. 22099. Next base: position 67,427 of record NZ_JBQEPU010000032.1, read on the forward strand.
ATTTCGGGCGGCATCGATCTGTCGGTCGGCTCGATGGCCGCGCTGATCGCGGGCAGCATGATCTGGCTGATGAACGCGCTCGCCGCGGGCCTCGGCGGCCATACCTTCGCGCCGCTCGCGATCGTCACGCTCGGCATCGTATTCGCGCTGCTGCTCGGCGGGTTGTTCGGCTGCGCGCATGGGCTGCTGATCACGAAAGGACGGATCGAGCCGTTCATCGTCACGCTGGGAACGCTGGGTATTTTTCGCGCGGTGCTCACCTGGCTCGCCGACGGCGGCGCGTTGACGCTCGACAACTCGCTCTCCGATCTGTACGGGCCGGTGTATTACGCGAGCCTGTTCGGCGTGCCGGTGCCGATCTGGGTGTTCCTCGTGGTGGCGGCGGGCGGCGCGCTGATTCTCAATCGGACCGCGTTCGGCCGGCACGTGCAGGCGATCGGTTCGAACGAACAGGTCGCGCGCTATGCGGCGATTCGCGTCGATACGGTGAAGATCGTTACCTACGTGCTGCTCGGCATTTGCGTCGGCGTCGCCACGGTGCTCTACGTGCCGCGGCTCGGTTCGGCCACGCCGACCACGGGCCTGCTATGGGAACTCGAGGCGATCGCCTCGGTGGTGGTCGGCGGCACGGCGTTGAAGGGCGGCGAGGGACGTGTGGTCGGCACGGTGATCGGCGCGGTCCTGCTGTCGGTGATCGCGAACATTCTGAATCTGACCAGCATCATCAGCGTGTATCTGAACGCGGCGGTGCAGGGCGTGGTGATTATCTTCGTCGCGTTCGTGCAGCGCGGACGGCGGTAGTCGTGGTGGCTTCAGCGTGACATACAGGCATATTCCAGAACCGGGGCGCACGAACGCCTCAATATAGGAGACACAACCATGAAGCGGATCATTCGAGCGGTCGGCGCCGGCATGCTGGCGTTGGGAGTACTGGGTACGGCGGGCGTGGCCGGTATCGGCACGGCGCGCGCCGCGGAAAAAGTCACGCTGGGCGTCGCGATTCCGACGGCCGATCATGGCTTCACGGGCGGCATCGTCTGGTGGGCGAACAAGGCGAAAGCCGATCTGGAGAAAATGCATCCCGATCTGAAAGTGATCGTGAAAACCGCGGCCGGCTCGCCGGAACAGGCGAACCAGTTGCAGGACCTCGTGACGGTGAACAAGATCAACGCGCTGGTGATTTTCCCGTTCGAATCGGCCTCGCTCACGCAGCCGGTCGCGCAGGTGAAGAAGAAGGGCATCTACGTGACGGTGGTGGACCGTGGCTTGACCGACAAGAGCGCGCAGGACGCCTACGTCGCCGGCGACAACACCGCGTTCGGCAGGATCCCCGCGGAATATCTGGCGAAAGCGCTCGACGGCAAGGGCGACATCGTCGCGCTGCGCGGCATTCCGACGACGCTCGACAACGAGCGCTGGGCCGCGTTCACCGGCGTGCTGAAGGCCTATCCGAACATCAAGATCCTCGATGCCAAGTACGCGAACTGGAATCGCGACGACGCCTTCAAGGTGATGCAGGATTACCTCACGCGCTTCAAGCACATCGACGCGGTGTGGGCCGCCGACGACGACATGGCCGTCGGCGTGATCAAGGCGATCGATCAGGCGAGGCGCAGCGACATCAAGATCGTGTTCGGCGGCGCGGGCTCGAAAGGCATGGTGAAGAACGTGATGGACGGCGCGCCGCTGATCAAGGCCGACGTGTCGTATTCGCCGAAGTTCATCTACGACGCGATCAAGCTCACCGCCGAAGCGCGGCTCAAGGGCGAGAAGCTGCCGGCCACCACCATCATTCCATCGGTGCTGATCACGAAGGAAAACGCGCAACAGTTCTACTTCCCCGACTCGCCGTTCTGAGCGGCGAGCGCGTCGAAGTGTGAGGAACCAGACAATGAAAACCATCCAGGGCCCGGCGATCTTTCTGGCTCAGTTCATGGGCGACGAAGTGCCCTTCGACAGTCTCGCGCATCTGGCGGGTTGGGCCGCGAGTCTCGGCTTCAAGGGCATTCAGGTGCCGTGCGACGCGCGCCTGATCGATCTCGAACAGGCGGCGGCGAGTCAGACGTATTGCGACGAACTGCGCGAGACCGCTGAAAACGCGGGCGTGACGATCACCGAATTGTCGACGCATCTGCAAGGGCAACTGGTCGCGGTGCATCCCGCTTACGACGCGTTATTCGACGGCTTCGCCGCCGAGCATGTGCGCGGCAATCCCGCCGCGCGCACGCAGTGGGCCGTCGAGCAGATGAAGCTCGCGGCGCAGGCGTCGCGGCGCCTGGGCTTGAACACGCACGTGTCGTTTTCGGGCGCGCTGGCGTGGCCGTATCTGTATCCCTGGCCGCAGCGTCCGGCAGGCTTGATCGAAGCCGCATTCGACGAACTCGCGCGCCGCTGGTCGCCGATTCTCGATGCATTCGACGCAGCCGGCGTCGACGTCTGCTATGAACTGCATCCGGGCGAGGACCTGCACGACGGCATCACGTTCGAGCGCTTTCTCGACGCCGTGAAGCAACACCCGCGCGCCAACATTCTCTACGACCCGAGCCATTTCGTTCTGCAGCAACTGGATTACCTGGCGTTCATCGACATCTATCACGAACGCATCAAGGCGTTTCATGTGAAGGACGCGGAGTTTCGCCCGAACGGCAAGCAGGGCGTGTATGGCGGATACAGCGGCTGGGTGGAGCGCGCGGGCCGCTTCAGATCGCTCGGCGACGGGCAGATCGATTTCGGCGCGATCTTCTCGAAGATGGCGCAATACGATTTTCCGGGCTGGGCGGTGCTCGAATGGGAGTGCGCGCTGAAGCATCCCCACGACGGCGCGCGCGAAGGCGCGGAGTTCATCCGGCGGCACATCATCCGCGTGGCCGAGCATGCCTTCGACGACTTCGCGGGCAGCGGCGTGGATGCGGCGCAATTGAAGCGCGTGCTCGGCATCCGCTAGCGATTCGGCCGGACTGCAAGCGATCACCAGGAGCGGGAGCGATGCCATATAGAAGGCTCAGGTTGGGCATGGTCGGCGGCGGGCAGGGCGCGTTTATCGGCGCGGTGCATCGGATCGCGGCGCGGCTCGATGACCGGTTCGAACTGGTCGCGGGCGCGTTGTCGTCCGATCCGCGGCGCGCGCAAGCAAGCGCCGCCGAGGCCGGGATCGCGCGCAGCTATGCGGACTGGAACGAGATGGCGCGCGCCGAAGCCGCGCGCGACGACGGGATCGACGCCGTCGCGATCGTCACGCCGAATCACCTGCATGCGCCGGTTGCAACGGCTTTTCTCGAAGCGGGCATCCACGTGGTGTGCGACAAGCCGCTGGCGATTTCGCTGGCCGAAGGCGAGGCGTTGGCGAGGCTCGCTCGCGAGAAGAACAAGCTGTTCGCATTGACGCATACGTACTCCGGTTATCCGCTCGTGCGTCACGCGCGTGAACTGATCGAACGCGGCGAACTGGGCGAACTGCGCGTCGTGCAAGTGGAATACGCGCAGGACTGGTTGGCCGAGCCGATAGAAACGAGCGGGGTGAACAAGCAGGCCGGCTGGCGCACGGACCCCGCGTTGGCGGGGCCGGCCGGCTGTCTCGGCGATATCGGCACGCATGCGTATCATCTCGCCGCGTTCGTCACCGGCATGACGCCCTCCGCGTTATCCGCCGAGTTGCATACCTTCGTGCCCGGACGCCGCATCGACGATCACGTGCAGGCGATGCTGCGCTATTCGAACGGCGCACGCGGCATGCTGTGGGCGAGCCAGGTGGCGAGCGGCGCGGAAAACGCGTTGCGTCTGCGCGTGTATGGAACGAAGGCGAGCCTCGTCTTCGATCAGGAGCATCCCAACGCATTGTGGTTCACGCCCCTCGGCGGTTCCGCTGAGCGCCTGACGCGAGCGCGCGTGACCAGCGCGATCGCGGCGCACGCGACACGCGTGCCGCCGGGGCATCCCGAAGGTTATCTGGAAGCGTTCGCGCAGTTGTACAAGGACGCGGCGTTACAGATCGAAGCGTTGGACGAAGGCCGCCCGCTGCCTGCTGAAAGCCTGCTGCTGACGACGGTGGAAGATGGCGTGGCCGGCTTGCGTTTCATCGACGCGGTGCTGGCAAGCAGTGCGGCGGATGGGCAGTGGCGCGAAATCGGCGCAACTTGAAAGAGACGGAGCGGCCGGTCGCGAAGCGTTGAAACTATCGCCTCGCCGTTCAACCGCCCTTGCTTTTCTTGATCTGCTCTTCGAACGCGATATCGAGCTTGCTGGCCTTGCGCGGTTTGGGCGGCCCGTAAGCGTCGACGAATTTGACGAAGTCGTCGAGCGTGAGCGGATCGGAGACTTTCTTGTCCGCGCCGCCCGATTTGTCGACCAGATAGAACAGGCCGCCCGACAGGCTGATCGCGGCGAACCGCGGGTTGCCGCTGCGCGTTTTCAACCGTTCGACAGCGTGGATGGCTCGGGTGGTGCGCATGATGGGGGACCGTTGATCGGGGAAAGATCACTACTTTAACAATTTCGCGCGGGCGGGGCGGGGGCCGCGCGTCATCGCTTCATCGCTTCACCGCTTCACCGCGGCTTGCAGCTTGCGGCGGAATTTACGCCGCAGCCAATCCGCCCAATCCTCCAGCACCGTATAGACCACCGGCACGACCACCAGCGTCAAGATCGACGACGTAATCACCCCGCCGATCACCGTTTGCCCGAGCGGGCCGCGTTGCTCGCCGCCTTCGCCGAGCGCGGCGGCGAGCGGCAGCATGCCGAAGATCATCGCCAGCGTGGTCATCAGAATCGGCCGCAGACGCACGCGCGCCGCTTCGAGCAGCGCCTCGCGCCGCTCCATCTTGCGGCCCTTGCCCGATGCGTCGAGCAGCGTGCCGCGCCGCGCCTGATTGGCGAAGTCCACCAGCAGGATCGCGTTCTTGGTGACGAGCCCCATCAGCATCACGAAGCCGATGATCGAGAACATATTCAGCGTGCTGCCGAACAGCAGCAGCGCGATCAATACGCCGATCAGCGTGAGCGGCAGCGACGCCATGATCGCGAGCGGCTGCGCGAAGCTCGCGAACTGCGACGCGAGAATCATATAGATGAAGATCACCGCGAGCGCCAACGCCTCCACCGCATACACGAACGACTCGTTCATGCTCTTGGTCGAGCCTTCGAAACGGTAGTGATAGCCCGCCGGCAGATGCATCGCGTCGAGCGTCCTCGCAATGTCCGAAGCGACGTCGCCGGGCGAGCGGCCGTTCACGTTCGCCGACAGCATCACCTCGCGTTGCAGGTCGCGCCGGTTCAACACATCCGGGCCGGTCGTCGTGACGATGTCCGCGATCTGGCGCAGCGGCACCAGCACCGGCGCGCCGTTGGCGTCGGTGCGGTTGGTGGCGATCATCAGCTTCGCGAGATCGTCCACATCCTGGCGGTGCGCGCGCGGCAGGCGCACGCTCACGTCGTAGTCCTGGTCGTCGGGCGCGCGCCAGGTGCTGATCGCATCGCCGGAGAGCAGCGGCCGCAAAGCGGTGCCGATGTCGGCCACGCCCACGCCGAGGTCGGACGCCAGTTCGCGCTTCACGTTGATCGCGACGATCGGCTTGTCCGCCTTCAGGCTCGAATCGAGGTCGACCAGCCCGGCGATCTTCGCCATTCGCGCCTGAGCCGCTTCGGAGAGCCGGCGCAGTTCGTCGATGTTCTCGCCCTGCAAACTCAACTGGATCGCCTTCGTGCTGCCCGCGCCGTCCGGCACGCCGATCTCGGTGACCGATACGCCCGCCACCGAGGCGAGCCGCGCGCGAAACACCTGGTTCAATTCGACCATGCCGCGCGTGCGCTCGCGCCGCTCCTTGAGCCGCACGGTGATGAGCGCGGTGTTCTTGCCCTGCGTGTTGCCGGAGTTGACCGTCGCGTAGGTGAAGCGCACTTCGGGATAGGCGGCGAGAATCGCCTGCACCTGTTTGACTTTCTCCGAGGTGGCTTCGAGCGAGGTGCCCACCGGCGTGTTCAAGCCGATCTGCGTTTCGGAGAAGTCCGCATTCGGCACGAACTCGGTGCCGACGAACGGCACCAGAAACAGGCTGCCGAAAAACGTCGCCGCGGCCACGATCAGCGTGAGCGCGCGATGTCTGAGCGACCAGCCGAGCAGGCGTTGATAGAAGGTCGTGAGTTGATCGATCCGCGAATCGAACAGGTGCAGGCAACGCTCGATGAAGCGGCCATAGCGGTAGCCTTTGCGGCCCGTGTCCGCGTCGTGCAGATCGGGGTCCGGCCAGATCGACGAAAGCATCGGATCGAGCGTGAACGACACGAACATCGAGATCAGCACGGCGGCGGCCACCGTGATGCCGAACTGATGGAAGAAGCGGCCGATGATGCCGCCCATGAAGCCCACCGGCAAAAACACCGCGACGATCGAAAAGGTGGTGGCCAGCACGGCGAGCGCGATTTCCTTGGTGCCGTCGAGCGCGGCCGTGCGATGGTCCGCGCCGAGCTGCACGTGGCGCACGATATTTTCGCGCACCACGATCGCGTCGTCGATCAACAGGCCCACGCACAGCGATAGCGCCATCAGCGTGATCACGTTGATCGTGAAGCCGCACGCGTACATCACCGCGAAGGTGCCGATCAGCGCGATCGGCAGCGTGAGGCCGGTAATCACCGTGCTGCGCCACGAGCCGAGGAACAGGAACACGATCAGCACCGTGAGCAACGCGCCTTCGAGCAAGGTGCGCTTCACTTCGTTCACGCTTTCCTCGATGTTGATCGACGAGTCGTCGGTGATGCTGAGCTTCACGCCCGGCGGCAATTGCGGCTGCAGGCGCGCGACTTCCGCGCCCACGCCCTGCGCGACCTCCACCGTGTTCTCGCCCTGCGCCTTGACGACCGACAGGAACAACGCGCGCTGCCCGTTGAGCAGACCCATGCTGTCCGGTTCCTGCTGACCGTCGACCACGTCGGCGACCTGATCGAGCGTGACCGGCTGCGTGGCGGACGACGCCGTTGGAATCGCCGACTGCGCGCCGCGCCGCGCGACGATGATCCGCCTGAAGTCGTCCGGCTTCTCGAAGCGGCCCTTGACCTGCACCGTCTGCTCGACCTGGCTCGACGTGAGCGGCCCGGCGGGAATCTCCTGATTCTCGTTCTGCACCGCGCGGATCACCTGATCGACGCCGATCGAGAGCGCCTGCAGCTTCTGCGGATTCACGTCGATCCGCACTTGCCGCTTGACGCCGCCCACCAGCGACACCGAGCCGACGCCGCGCACGGTTTCGAGCCGCTTCCTCACGATCTGATCGGCGACGGTGGTGAGCTCGCGCGTGGAGAGCGACGCGCCCGGCGCGTTCGATACGGCCACCGTGACGATCGGCATATCCGCCGGGTCGTAGCGCAATACGCGCGGCTCCTTCACGCCGTCGCGCAGATCGGGGCGGATCAGCGCGATCTTGTCGCGCACGTCCTGCGCGGCCTGCACCGCGTCCACCGCGAGATCGAACTGCACGATCACCACCGACTGCGCGTCATACGAGCGCGAGGTGATCTGCTCGATGCCGCTGATCGTGTTGACCGCTTCCTCGATCTTGCGCGTGACGTCCGACTCGACCGATTCGGGCGACGCGCCCGGATACGCGGTCTGCACCACCACGACCGGAAACGTGATGTCGGGAAACTGGTCGACCTTCAGCCGCTGATACGAAAACAGACCGATGACGACGAACGCCATCATCATCATCGTGGCGAGCACCGGGTTGCCGATGCTGATGCGCGTGAACCACATGGGCGAGGGCTCCGGTCAGCGCGGGCTGCTGGCGCCCGAAGCGCCGGCCGCTGGCGGCGCGGCTTGCGCCGGCAGAGCAGGTTTAGCGGGCTGCACCACGCGCACGGTGCTGCCGATGCGCAACGAGCCGAGATTGTTCTTCACGATCTGCTGGCCGACCGCCAACGGCCCGCCGACGATTTCGGTCCACGCGGCGCCTTCGCCATCGTTGCTCACGCCGCTCACGCCGGTCCGCACCGGCTGCTCGACCAGCTTGCCGTCGATGAGCGCATAGACGCTGCGGCGCGCGCCGTCGGTGCGCACGGCGGTGACGGGCACCACCAGCGCATTCGGCCGGCTGCCGACCGCGATCGTGCCGGTGCCGAACATGCCGACCCGCAGCGTGCCCGACGGATTGGCGACCTGCACGTACACCATGATCGAGCGCGAGCCGGCCTGCGCGGCGGGATTGATGCGCGTGATCGCGCCTTGCACGGGCGTCTCGATGCCGTCGAAAGCGATCCGCACCGGCTGGCCGATCCGCACGCGGCCGATCTCGCCGACCGGCACCGGCGCCTCGAGTTCGAGCGTGCGCAGATCGACTACATCGAACAGCTTGGTGTCGACGGCGACTTTCTCGCCGGGCTCGACCGAGCGCGTGGCGATCTGCCCGTCGAGCGGCGAGCGCACCACGGTATCGGCCAGCGAGAGATTCGACGACGCCAGCGCGGCCCTCGCCGCATCCAGATTCGCGCGGGCGATCTCGTACTGGCTTTGCGCGGTGTCGAACGCGTTCTTCGAGATGAAGCCTTTTTCAACCAGCACGCGATTGTTGTCGAGCGTCTGCCTGGCGATGTCGAGCTGGCCGGCCATCGCCGCCATCTGGCCGCGGCTTTGCTCGGCGCGGGCCACGTAATCGCGGGCGTCGATCTTCGCGAGAATCTGGCCGGTCTTGACCGCGTCGCCCTCGCGCACCAACACGTCGAGCGCGGAGCCGGCCACCTTGGATTTGACCGCTGCCTGAGTGACGGCGCGCAGCGAGCCGGTCAGCGGCAGTGTTTCGGAGAGCGTGCGGCGGCTCACCGTGGTGAGATCGTCGGGGGCGAATTCGACGACGGAAGAGACCGTGGCGGTGGCGGCGGGCGCGCCGCGCTTCCTGATGGCCTGGACGATCGCGATCGCGAGGATCACGACGGCCACGGCGGCGGCGATGAGAATGCGTTTTCTGGTTCTAAGCATGCGCGATGGGACGGACTTCACGGACTGGCGGTGCGCGGCGGCCTTTTGCCTGTCGGCAAAGGCGCCGCGCGCTCGCACGGAATCGGCAAATCAGCCTGAGCCCGCGTTCGCCGCAAGCCGGCCGTCAGCATGGTACACGGTGCCTCGCGCGACGCCCGTTCACTGGCTCAAATAGACGAACTTGCCGTTCCTGATCGCGCCCATCACGCTGGCGCGCTGGTCCAGCCCGACGTGGTCCTTGGCGCTCGTGCTGACCACGCCGTTCGGCACGACCAGTTCATGCGCGCGCTCAAGTTCGTCGCGCAAGGCGATGCGAAAAGCCGGCGTGCCCGGTTGCGCGGTTTTCAACGCCCGCGCCACCGCGTCCTGAAGGCGCGGATAAACGCCCGCCGCGTCGCCCGCGAATTGCGTCACGCTGCCCGGCCCGTACTTCGCCTCGTACTCGTTGGCGAAGGCGAGCGCCGCCTTCTTCGCCGGATGGTCGGCCGGCAAGGTGCGCGCAACGACCACCGGCTGGGTCGGGAACAGCGTGCCTTCGACGTCCTTGCCGCCCAGCTTGATGAACTCGGGCGTGGCGATGCCGTGCGTCTGATAGATCGGCCCCTTGAAGCCGCGCTCGATCAGCGTGCGCTGCGGCAGCACGGTCGGCGTGCCCGCGCCGGCGATCAGGATCGCGTCGGGCTTGGCGGCCATCAGCTTGAGGACCTGGCCGGTGACGCTCGCGTCGGTGCGGTTATAGCGCTCGGTGGCGACCAGTTGGATGTGGCGCAGCGCGGCGAACTTGCTGAACTCGTTGAGCCAGCTTTCGCCGTAGCCGTCCGCGAAACCGATGAAGCCCACCGTTTTCACGTTGTGGTTCGACATGTAGCGCGTCATCACGTCGGCCATCGCGCTGTCGGTCTGCGCCATCTTGTGGGCCCACACCTTCTTGCCTTCCTGCGGTTCGACCACGCTCGCCGAGCCGATCAGCGTGATCATCGGCGTCTGGCTTTCGGCGACCGCGTCGAGCGCGGCCATTGCCGCCGGCGTGATGTTCGGGCCGACGATCACGTCGACGTGATCTTCGTTGATCAGCTTGCGGATGTTGCGCACGGCGGCGCCGGGGTCGGAGGCGTCGTCGAGGAAAATGTAGTCGGCTTTCTGGCCGGCGATCGTGGCCGGCCACATCAGCATCGCATTCTTGCTGGTGATGCCGATCACGGCGGCCGGACCGGTGCTCGACAGATCGATGCCGACCTTGAGGTCCGCGTGGGCGGCGTTGGCGAGCAGCAGCGCGCCGAGCGCGGCGAGGCCGCCAAGTTTTTTCTTATACGACGTCATCGAAAGGTCTCCGTAGCGGGAAGCGTGCGAGGTCAAAGTTCGTAGGTTTCGTGTTCGCCTTTCAGCGCCTGTTCGATCAGCTTGCGGTTCATGCTCGGCGACAACAGTTCGACGAGCGTATACACATAGCTGCGCAGGTACGCGCCCTGTTTCAGCGCGACCCGCGTGACGTTGCTGCCGAACAGGTGGCCGACCGGCATCGCGCGCAAATGGCGGTCGCGCTCGGCATTGAAGGCGATATCCGCCATGATGCCGACGCCCAGACCCAGTTCCACGTAGGTCTTGATCACGTCGGCGTCGATGGCTTCCAGCACGATGTCGGGATGCAGCGCGCGCAGACGGAACGCCTCGTTGATCTTGGTGCGGCCCGCGAACGCGTTGTCATACGTAATCAGCGGATACTGGGTCAGATCATCCAGCGACAAAAGTTTGCGGTCGAGCAGCGGATGATCCGGCTGCATCACGGCGACGTGGTGCCACTGGAAGCAGGGCAGCGAGACCAGTTCCTTATAGTTGGCGACGGCCTCGGTGGCGATCGCGAGGTCGGCCTGGTCGTGAATCACCATCTCGGCCACCTGGGTCGGGCTACCTTGCAGAATTGAAAGGTGAACCTTGGGGAAGCGCTTCTTGAATTCGGCGATGGCGGCCGGAAGTGAGTAGCGCGCCTGGGTGTGGGTGGCGGCGATCACGAGGTTGCCCTGGTCCTGCGCCGCGTAATCCTTACCGACTCGCTTGAGGCTCTCGACTTCCTGCAGGATTTTCTCGACCGACTGCAGGATAATGCGCCCCGGCTCGGTGAGCGAGCGCACGCGCTTGCCGTGGCGGGTGAAGATTTCCACGCCCAGTTCGTCTTCCAGCTCGATGATCGCCTTGGAGACGCCGGGCTGGCTTGTATACAGTGCCTTGGCCGCTTCGGTCAGATTGAAGTTCTGCCGCACAGCCTCGCGGACGAAGCGGAATTGATGCAGGTTCATATAACCCCTCCGCATATCAAAAGAATTTTTTAGTCGTTTGAAATATAAGGCGAGTTTATTACGATCTGTCCATCTTTTTCAATATGGATATCTGTATTTGTTATAAGCAAATGAGAGATGGGTCTAAACCCTGACGCTCGCTTGCTGACAAACGGAAATTCAGGACGCGGCGGAACCGGACCGTCGTGTGTCACGCAAAAATATTGGGGTCCCCGAATGTACCAATACGATCAGTACGACCAGACCATCGTCGATGAACGGGTCGCGCAGTACGCCGATCAGGTTCGCCGCCGCTTGTCGGGCGAATTGAGCGAAGAGGAGTTTCGTCCGCTGCGTCTGCAGAACGGCCTGTACTATCAGCGCCACGCCTACATGCACCGCATCGCGATTCCGTACGGCAATCTGCGCAGCGACCAGATGCGCGTGCTGGCCCAGATCGCGCGTGAACACGACCGCGGCTACGGCCATTTCTCGACGCGCTCGAACATCCAGTACAACTGGATCAAGCTCGAGGAAACGCCGGAAATCCTGCGCAAGCTCGCCGCGGTGCAGATGCACGGCATTCAGACCTCGGGCAACTGCATCCGCAACATCACGGCGGATCAGTTCGCCGGCGTCGCACCGGACGAAGTGGTCGATCCGCGTCCGTGGGCGGAAATCCTGCGCCAATGGTCGACGTTCCATCCTGAGTTCGCGTGGTTGCCGCGCAAGTTCAAGATCGCCGTCTCGGGTTCGCGGGAAGACCGCGCCGCCGTGCAGGTTCACGACCTCGGCGTGTATCTGAGGAAAAACGCGCAGGGCGAACTGGTGGCCGACATTCTGGCCGGCGGCGGCCTGGGCCGCACGCCGATCGTCGGCGCGATCATCCGCCGCGATTTGCCCTGGCAGCATCTGCTGACGTACTGCGAAGCCGTGCTGCGCGTGTACAACCGCTATGGCCGCCGCGACAACATGTACAAGGCGCGCATCAAGATTCTCGTGAAGGCGCTGTCGCCGGAAAAATTCTCGGCGCAGGTCGAGGAAGAATGGCAGCACCTGAAGGACGGTCCTTCCACGCTCACGCAAGCGGAAGTGGACCGCGTGTCGCAATACTTCAAGCCGCCCGTCTACGAAAAGCTGCCGGACACCGACGCGTCGTTCGAAAAACACCTGCTGGAAAACCGCGCGTTCGCGCGCTGGGTCGAGCGCAACGTGCGTCCGCACAAGGTCGAGGGGTATGCGTCGGTGACGCTGTCGCTCAAGCCGACCACGATCGCTCCGGGCGACGCCACCGACACGCAAATGGAAGCGGTCGCCGATTGGGCCGACGAATATTCGTTCGGCGAAATCCGCGTGTCGCACGAACAGAACCTGATTCTCGCGAACGTGAAGAAGCGCGACCTGTTCGCGCTGTGGGAAAAAGCCAAGGCGCAAGGTTTCGCGACACCGAACATCGGCTTGCTGACCGACATCATCGCGTGCCCCGGCGGCGATTTCTGCTCGCTCGCGAACGCGAAGTCGATTCCGATCGCGCTGGCGATCCAGGAACGTTTCAACGATCTCGACTACGTGTACGACCTGGGCGACGTCTCGCTGAATATCTCGGGCTGCATCAACGCTTGCGGTCACCACCACGTCGGCAACATCGGCATTCTGGGCGTCGATAAGGACGGCTCGGAGTGGTATCAGGTGACGCTCGGCGGCGAGCAGGGCACGGGCGCCACCGGCGCGCACCTCGGCCGCGTGATCGGCCCGTCGTTCTCGGCGGAAGAAATGCCGGACGTGATGAGCAAGGTGATCGATACGTTCGTCGAGAACCGCCACGAAGGCGAGCGCTTCATCGAAACGTACAACCGCATCGGCATCACCCCGTTCAAGGAACGCGTGTACGCGTCGCGTCAACCGGCTCACGCGTAACCGCGCAAAGGATACTGAACAGATGGCTTCTATCATCAAGAACCGCGCAATTGTCAACGATGACTGGACGGTGGTGCGCGCCGCTGAAGACGGCACGCTGCCGACGGTGAACGCATTGCCCGCCGGCAAGGTGCTGGTGCCGCTCGCGTTGTGGCAGGCGGAGCGCGACGCGCTGAGCGCTTCGCGCGGCGCGGCTGAAATCGGCGTGTGGCTCGCGCCGGACAGCGAACCGGCGGACATCGCCGGCGACTTCGACAAGATCGCGCTGATCGGCGTGGACTTCCCGGTGTTCCGCGATGGCCGCGGCTACAGCATCGGCCGCCTGTTGCGCGAACGTCATGGCTACAAGGGCGAGTTGCGCGCGATCGGCGACGTGCTGCGCGATCAGCTCACGTTCATGTTCCGCTGCGGCTTCGATGCGTATGCGCTGCGCGCGGACAAGGACCTCGACGACGCGTTGAAGGCATTCGACGAATTCAGCGTGCAGTACCAGGGCGCGGTCGACAATCCGTCGCCGCTGTTTCGCCGCCGTGGCGCCGATGCGTCGGCCGCCGCCGCTACGCAAAAGGTCCCGGCATGAGCACCGCGCAATCGCTCACGCCGGAACTCGCCGCGAAGGTCGAGCGCCTCGATGCGCTGCTCGATTCGATCGCCGCGCGCCACGCGAACGTGAAGCTCGCCAGCAGCCTCGCCGCCGAGGACATGCTGCTCACGCACGCGATTCTGTCGCGTGGCGTGAAGATCGGCATCTTCTCGCTGAACACGGGCCGTTTGCATGCGGAAACGCTTGGCATGCTCGATCGCGTGAAAGAGCGCTATGGCTACGAGATCGAACAGTTTCATCCGCAAGCCGCCGCGGTCGAGGAATACGTGAACTCGCACGGTCTGAACGCGTTTTACGAAAGCGTCGACCTGCGCAAGCGCTGCTGTGAAATCCGCAAGGTCGAGCCGCTGAACCGCGCGCTCTCGGACGTCAGCGCATGGGTGACGGGGCAGCGTCGCGAGCAGTCGGTGACGCGTGCGGAGTTGCACGAGGAAGAGCACGACGCGGCGCGCAACATCGCCAAGTTCAATCCGTTGACGGACTGGACGGAAGCCGACGTGTGGGCTTATCTGAAAGCGTTCGACGTGCCGGTCAATCCGCTGCATGCGCGCGGTTATCCGAGCATCGGTTGCGAGCCTTGCACGCGTGCGATCCGTCCCGGCGAGGACAGCCGGGCAGGGCGCTGGTGGTGGGAGTCGCGCGACACGAAGGAATGCGGACTGCACATCACGACGATCACGCCGATTCCCGTTGGCAGCAGCGAGAACGCTTCGGCATAAAGCATTCAGGCGCGCCAGGCCCGGGTTTTGGGTTTGGACGCCGCAGATACCGATTTGAATACTTCCGCTTCGGCGAGCAACCGCTCGGTCAAGCGAATCAACGAAGGACCCAAACATGAGCAGCACGCTCGATTCCACTATCAACGCTCCGCTTGCCAATACGGCGAACCGGATGGATCACCTCGATTGGCTCGAAGCCGAGTCGATTCACATCCTGCGCGAACTGGTCGCCGAATGCAGCAAGCCCGCGCTGCTGTTCTCGGGCGGCAAGGATTCGGTCGTGGTGCTGCACCTCGCGCTGAAGGCCTTCGGCATCGGCGCGAATCGCAAGACCGTGCTGCCGTTCCCGCTCGTGCATATCGACACCGGTCACAACTACGACGAAGTGATCGACTTCCGCGATCGTCGCGCGGCGGAGATCGGCGCGGAACTGGTGGTGGGTCACGTCGAGGATTCGATCAAGCGCGGCACGGTGCGTCTGCGCCGCGAAACGGATTCGCGCAACGCCGCGCAAGCCGTCACGCTGCTCGAAACCATCGAACAGCACGGCTATACCGCGCTGATCGGCGGCGCGCGCCGCGATGAGGAAAAGGCCCGTGCGAAAGAGCGGATCTTCTCGTTCCGCGACGAATTCGGCCAATGGGACCCGAAGGCGCAGCGCCCGGAATTGTGGAGCCTCTACAACGCGCGCCTGCACAACGGCGAACACCTGCGCGTGTTCCCGATCTCGAACTGGACCGAACTCGACGTGTGGCAGTACATCGCTCGCGAACAGCTCGAATTGCCGTCGATCTATTACGCGCATCAGCGCGAGATCGTGCGCCGCAACGGCTTGCTCGTGCCGGTCACGCCGCTCACGCCGATGCGTGAGGGCGAGACCAGCGAAACCGCGCTGGTGCGTTTTCGTACCGTCGGCGACATTAGCTGCACGTGCCCGGTGGAAAGCGATGCCGACGATCTCGAGAAGATCATCGCCGAAACGGCCGTGACCGAAATCACGGAACGCGGCGCGACGCGGATGGACGATCAGGTTTCCGAAGCCGCGATGGAACAGCGTAAGAAGCAAGGTTATTTCTAAGCACACGAGGATAAGGCAATCATGAGCGGTATTCATCAACCAGAAGACCTCGGCGTGCTGCGTTTCATCACCGCGGGCAGCGTCGACGACGGCAAGAGCACGTTGATCGGGCGCCTGCTGTACGACAGCAAGGCTGTCTTGAGCGACCAGCTTTCGGCGCTGTCGCGCGCGAAGAACAAGCGTACCGTCGGCGACGAAATCGATCTGTCGCTGCTGACCGACGGCCTCGAAGCCGAACGCGAACAGGGCATCACGATCGACGTCGCGTACCGTTACTTCGCCACTGCGAAGCGCAAGTTCATCATCGCCGATACGCCGGGCCACGAGCAGTACACGCGCAACATGGTGACGGGCGCATCGACCGCGCATGCGGCGATCATCCTGGTCGACGCGACGCGCGTGACCTTCGTCGACGGCGTGGCGCAGTTGCTGCCGCAAACCAAGCGCCATAGCGCGCTCGTCAAACTGCTCGGCTTGCAGCATGCGATCGTCGCGATCAACAAGATGGATCTGGTCGACTACAGCGAGACGCGCTTCAACGAGATTCGCGACGCGTATGTCGAACTCGCGCGTCAGTTGGGTCTGAACGACGTGCGCTTCGTGCCGGTGTCGGCGCTCAAGGGCGACAACATCGTGACGGCGAGCGAAAGCATGCCGTGGTATGCGGGCGAGCCGCTGCTGGATTTGCTCGAGGCGTTGCCGGTCGAGATTCCGACGGGCCAGGCGCTGCGTTTCCCGGTGCAATGGGTCGCGCGTCAGGACGGCAGCCAGGCCGACGATTTCCGCGGCTACATGGGCCGTGTCGAAGCGGGCGAAGTGAAGGTCGGCGATACCATCGTCGTGCTGCCGGCGAACCGTGAAGCCACGGTGGCCGAGATCATTGCGCCGGTGGTGGGCGGAACCGCTCAAGTGGACCGCGCGTTTGCCGGTCAAACGGTCACGATCCGTCTGGCCGAGGACGTCGACGTGTCGCGCGGCGATACCTTCGTGCTGCGCGAAGCCGCGCCCGAACCGGCGAAGAAGCTGGAAGCCGACCTGTGCTGGTTCGACGACACGCCGCTGTCGACGCAGCGCAAGTATCTGTTGAAGCAGACCACCAATACGGTGTTCGCGCGCATCGGCGCGATCAAGGAAGTGCTCGACGTGCATACGCTGTCGCAGGCGACCGACCGCAAGGAACTGGCGATGAACGACATCGGCCGCGTCGCGCTGACGTTGCAAAAACCGCTGGTGTGCGATGTGTACGACACGCATCAGGGCACGGGCGCATTCGTGCTGATCGACGAAGCGACGCATCACACGGTCGCGGCCGGGATGATCCGTGCGTTTTCGGCGTAACAGGCGCATGGCGCGTTGCCATGCACCGTGGACGCCCTAACGAACAGGTTGATGCAAATGGGTAAGGTTTATCTGATCGGCGCGGGGCCGGGTGCCGCGGACCTGATTACGGTGCGTGGCGCGCGGCTGCTCGGCGCCGCTGACATCGTGCTGCATGACGCGCTGGTCGAGCCGGCGATGCTCGACTATGCGCCTTCCCACGCACGGCGGATTGCGGTGGGCAAGCGCTGCGGGCAGTTGTCGACGGCGCAGCAGTTCATCAACAAGCAGATCGTGGATGCCGCTTTGGAGCACGACGTTGTCGTGCGTCTGAAGGGCGGCGATCCGATGTTGTTCGGACGCGCCGATGAAGAGATGAGGGCGCTGGAAGCGGCGGGCATCGAGTACGAGGTGGTGCCTGGGATTACCGCCGCGCTGGCGAGTGCGGCTTCGTTGAAGCGGTCGCTGACGCTGCGGGGTGTGTCGCGCAGTGTTGCGTTGGCTACTTTTAGCCGGGCGCCGGGGTCTGCGGAGATTCGCGAGCAGGTGAATGCCGATTCGCTCGTGTTTTATATGGGCCGGGATAGTGGGGTTGAGATTGCGCAGCAGTTGATTGATGCTGGGAAGCCGGTTTCCACGCCTGTGGCGATTGTCGAGGCTTGCAGCACCGAGCGGGAGCGGACGCTGAGTTTGACGCTCGAGGCGCTTGCTGCTGGGGAGGCGCAGCGGTGGGTTGATGCTTCGCAGCCTAGTTTGTTGATGATCGGGGAGGCGTTTGCTGCCCGGCAGCGGGGTGTTGTTCGGTTTGTGGATGGGATTTTGGTTGCTGCTTAGGGGGTGGTTTTTTGCCAGGTCGGCGGGTTGGTTGTCTGTGTGCTTGCGTGCCGCGTTGGCCTTTACTTGATTTGTTAGTGGTCTATTGGCGTTGCCCCTGTGCGGGGCGGCACTGTAGTGGTCAAGCAAACCTGGACACCCCAAAGGCGAATTTTTAAAAAAGTGAAGCTTCGCACCGTGCCGGTGGCAGACCGCCTGCCGCCGAATGGATGCGCCTGTAGTTATAAAAGTT
>NZ_JBQEPU010000033.1:0-77066 GCF_052045835.1 Paraburkholderia sp. 22099
ACCAGCAGTCAGAGTAAATATCGAAACCCCCGCGTCGCTGCGCTCCGAACGTCCAGCTTCGCGCGAAACCGCTGTCCACCTTCACGCGAAACGCGTGTCCAGCTTCCACGAATTACGCACCCTAGATAGTGCATTTCCTTCAAATGGATCGCAAGTTGGGCAAGCAACTGGCGGCCGATGCCCTGGCGCTTGAAGTCGGGATCGACATAAAGGGACTTGATTTCGCCGCGACCGTCGAATATCGATTCTGAAGGTCGGCCAGCGGCTCCGATGCCAACACTCGACGACGATATCCATTCGTTCTTGATCCCCAGTGCATGTCGACCTTCGTCACGGGCGCCTCGTTGACTCCCTCGAAAATCTTCGAAAAACTCCTGTATCTTGAAGCCTGGTATTCTTTATCGAAAATTACCTTCCCATTTTTCGATACATAGAGTTCACCCGGCGAGACCGAGGACACGACATACGTGTACGGCTCCTTCGAGAACTTCAAATGCAGGCCACGAATACTTCCTTCAGAGACGTCGGTGATCTTGACCGTCCTGGCTGGCGGAACATTCTCGGGCGGAAATACGAAGGCATCGTTCTTGCTGCCGTATCGGTATTGCACGAAGCCCGATTAGGGTTGGGTATTGTCCTTTGCGCAGACGGAAACGGCCTTCCCGTTCGAGCGACAAAAAAGCAACCGTGAAAATCCCTGCCGTAGGTATCACTTCGATTCCCCTATTGTTAATCGAGGCGAAATTATTTCGCCGGTCAACGATGTCGTAATCGACCAGAAAGTCCAGATTCTCTTCGCTGGGCAAGCCACCTGAATTGTGCTGCTGCCATTCGGTGAAGTTTTGGTACTGGGTTCGGCCCGTAATCTGAATCAAGCGCTTCTCCCGCGGCATTTCCATTCATCCCCGCTTGCGGTGCTTCCATTGCCATTTCTATTCGCATAGCCCAGTGCCCGGGGTCAAACTATTGCCGCGACCGTTCAAATGCACGGTGCGGTATTCGATCTCGCTTATCGTCGTTTTGCATTTTGGAAACATATTCGCTGTATTGAGTTCGGGCCGGCGCTTGCTGGCCACTCTCCCACAGCGCGTCGGCGAGATTGAGCTTGGCGACTACTCTGCCCGGGTACATCAACACGATCTTCTGCAGCAACGGTATCGCATCGCTCGCTCTTCCGCGTTGTGCAAGAAAGAAACCTAGATCATTGGCCAATTGCACATCGATCTTTCCAACGTACCCCGCGATTTCCAGCGGCAAATAGAATGGCATTTGTGTCAGATACCTGTCCAGTCGCGCTTTGTCCTTCTCCGCGTCTTTCAATGCGGCTAGCTCTCCGTCGATGTCCTTCTTCACGTCTTCTGTCGATTCGTAACTGTACGATCCATCGCTACCGATCTTTGGACAATTCATTACCCGGGCGACTTCCCGCGAGCCCGCATAGTCACCGGATGGAACGTCGGACTTTTCTCCCGTGATCTGGCGGATGAGACACCAATCCTGAACGCGCGTATTCCATTCATAGACGTGCACGAACACTTCCCCGCCCCGGCTCGGGCACGAGCCGTCTATCGCTACCTGCGCCGTTCCGCGGACGCTATACATGCTCATTGCACTGCACTCGTCGAAGGGTCGCTGACGATAGCGGGAGCGTGTGTGCGTATTCGCATTCTCGAACGTGATGGCGAGCCCATTCTCGTCCGACGCGTATTCGAACGTCCCCGTGTTCTCCACTACGATGGTGCCGGTAGCAGCAAATGCCGACATGGCATACAAAATGGCTGCAGCGCCAAACGCTACTCGCGGCCAGAATATCCTGAACATGCAGATAGTTATGCTTCGGTAGACACCATGTTTTGTGATGAAACCAATCTGGACGGCGGATGGCACCCGCAGATACACAGATCATTACTGAGCGCGGCATGCCGTCCATCAGGTGCGGTCATCATCTGGCGGGGGCCGTCGCATTGGACCTTACCCATCATGTTGCAGATCGGACACATCACACTATCACTTCGCGTGCAACGTCCCGCCCGCTCAGCTGAATTGTGCTTGGCGAAGCCTCGACTGTGCCATTAGCTGTCGTTTTGTCGCCATTCAAAATCAGATATCGTTTCAAGGCTTCTCCTTATCATTTTTATAAAAGGCGATTTGCAGCAACCTGTTCAGGATTGTTGCTCGAATACCCCGCGCGCTCGAAAGTAGCTGAAAGGCTCAGCGTTAGCTAGGAAATCGACTTTCGAATTATGAATATAATGAGCGAAGAAGTTGACAACACTATCGGGCGCATTCTCCATCCAGGCATCGAGCCGCCATTGTTCGGGCTTGAACGCATAAAAAAAGACCCGTTCCTCCGCGGTCCCGCGATTGGTCACGACGATATCGCGATGGGTTTTCAATGCCTCAGCATAAGCCGTTGCCTCGATATCAATCGTCCCCCACATCGCGTGCTTGATGGAACTATCGTTGAACGATTCCTGACCGACGACCGGCTGCTTTCTGCGCGATAGCGTTCCGTTGCTTTCGTAGTATGCCTTCATATGGCACTTCATGTCGGCCTCCACGGATGTTCCCGGCGGACTGGCTGCGCTCATGTAATCTTGATAGTTCTTCTGTGTTTCTGGCTTAACGGTAAAGCGGTCAGCGATGGGAGCGAGGGTACTCTTGATTTCCGCGAGCGACAACAAGCGAACACCGCTCTTTAGAGCTTCCTGGTGCATATCGGTCATAGGAATCCGGGCATAATTTCCATCTAGATTCTGCTCATTCGGCCCATACCCGCCGCCAATATCGGAATGCACACCTGGATAAACCTTTTCAGTCCAACCTGCCTTGTATCGCCCGCCTTCACGAATCAAATCCACCGGAAAAGAGTAGCGGAGTTCATTGGCTGCGACGAAATGAACGCATCGCTCTACACAGGTGGGGATACGCAGGTCACGTTGCTCCAAGGGAAGCGTGAGGTTGTGCGCTGGCAGACCGAACGAAGCAACCGTGTCGAATACACCCAGGAACGTGAAGCGTACCGGGAAACCATTCAATGTCAGCGAACCGTCTCCCTGTTTCTTGCATTGTCCAACCAACAAGTTCACGAACGCACGTGAGAGAGCCGCTCCTCGAGAGAAGCCGATCACCGATATATTGATGACCTTGATAAGGCGATGTGCCCCAAGCGCCTTGTTCAGGTCATTCAGGCTTGCATTTCTGTTCTTCTCGACATACTGCTTGACTTCCCCTCCCATCTTCTTGGCGTTGTTAACCAGAGCCTGGCGTAACGCCTGATTCATGCGATCTTCGCCACCAATCAGTCGGCGATCGCCTCCTGCGCCGAACGCACCGCCCAAGACGGTGTCCTCAAGCCAAACACCAGATTTGTCGACCCAAGACACTTCGCCGTTGAACGGTGTGCCGACGCCGCTGACATAGAAGCTATAAATACCTTTACCCGGGGCATTTATCGACGCGTCGAACAATCTTGCGACATTGCTCCATCGTTGTCCTGCCGCGTCGGCGTCCCGGTTATTTCCAGTACCGTCAAAGAAGAACGCGAGGTGAACCACATCGGAGCAATCTTGTTTCGCCGTTGGCGGAGTTTTTGGAACGTCACGCGTCGCGGCCGCTATGATCTGCATCAACGAAGGCGGCTGGGGAAGCGAACTCATTGCTTCTTTTCCTCCGGTTCCGGCCGTTCGTCGGCATATTCTTTGGATGCCTCGGCAATGGCCGTTGCGTTCGGGTACACATGAAGGGTAAGGACTTTGGAGCCGCCCGGCAATTCCTGCAGAACGGCAGTTGCGTGAATTCTTTCGCCCAATCTTGGAGCGCCTTCCGGGCCTCCCAGTGAATATTCGATTGATATTGGGCCCGGCTTGACCTTCACACAGCAGACAATTTTTCCTCCAGCGTTGCCTGGTTCATACGCCATGAACGCACCGCCTGCATATTGACCGTTGACGGCAACATCGTAAATCGCACGGGGCCAGTAGTTGTAAACCGCGACATCGAGATTCATGGGCCTCTCCGAGCAGGCAGTAAGTGGCAATACGCACAGCAGACCGACGAACAGGCGGCGGACTAGAGTGTTGACTGTCGCTTCAGTTTTGAACTTCATTCTTATTGTCTCTGGTGTTTCGGCCGATTTCAACAATTCGAAGAGTCAACGTCATTCGTTCGCCGTGGCAAGTGAGATCACGAATGCGTCACTTCAACCGTCGGGATGTTCGGCGGAAAATTCTTCATGAGATCATCAAAGGTCAATACCTTGGTCTTGACCTGTTCGAGCAAAACGGCAACTTCCGGAAGGGTGTTGAATGCGTCTCCGTAGGCAAGCGCGACACAGCAATAATTGACGAGATCGCCGGTACCTTCCAGCCCATATTGCCGGGCATTCAGAATCTGCGAGCGTACGAATGCGTATTGCGCCGAATCTGGTATGCGAAGCAACAGGCCCGGCATGTTGAGCCGGATGTAATACAGGATGCCATCCGGCACACTGGCTTCAACCAGTTCGTCAACCTGATTCTGATCGAATTGCATCGGCGGCTGTATTAACGCCGAGGCATCTTCTATTGAATTTGCATCCCAGTCTATGGACTGCAGATGCCCGGCTCGATCCCAGTACCACCATTCGAGAACGGGAGCGAGGAACGCCTGCTTTTGTTCGGCCGTCAACACTGATCCGCGAACATGCTGCGTGCCGTCTCCCCGGGCTCCGCTCAATACGGCGAGAATGCTCGGGTCCCAGAACGCAAGTGCCATGACCGTCCGATCCGGCAGCACGACATCGACGAACGCGCTCAAATGCGCAGCCATCGCCGCTAGCGGCATCGTGGATATGAGCAGCGTTGCACACGGTACATTAGCGGCGTGCTGATCCAGCCACGCACCCGCGTGAAGATAATTCGCCGCATCGATTCGTATCAGATGCGGCGCGACTGCTCTTACATCGGCCCCACCGTCCAGCAGGCACACGGCGTTTGCAGATTCGAAGAGCAGTGCGTTCGGCAGGGATTTGTCCTGGGCCGGATCGGCCAGCACATACGCGTGTGCGTGTTGCGACAGTGCCGCCGCGAGTACGGTTACTGCTGTCATCTCTTCATGATCCTTTCTTGTTCACGAAAGCCGCCCGTGTGGCTGCTCGCTGTCGAAGGCATTCCGCGCAGGTCGATTGCGGTGCCTTTTGCGCACGCGTTTTCCCCTGAGCCTGGTTCACAACGATGTGAACACGCGCGCCTGACGGGAATCCTGCGTTGGGCACAGTTGCTACAAAAGGCACGTCATACTCCCTTCGTGATAAGCGCGGAGCGGGCCGCAGCACGTTTTAACAGGCACTCGACGCAAATGGACTGCGGCAATCCAGGCAACGGATAAGGCAAGTTTGTGGGGCCAGCAAAGAAATGCTGAGCGCCCTTGATATCGATCTTCCCCGGAGCATGAATCTCGATGTTGCCATCCTTGAGGCGGATATAGGCGCCGCCTGAGGTCAACAGTATTCCCTGTTTCGCCGCCGCCTCAATCGTTTCGGTTGCAGAAAGCAATTTCAGCGTTTTCTGTGCGATCAGTTCGATGTTGTCGTTGTGCGCCTGAATCTCCACCTTTCCTTTGGCTGCAAACAGCTTCATTCCGGCGTTCTGGACGAAGAAGCTCAGCTTCTGCGCGACGCTTGCGATCAACGACTTGCCCGTTGCGAGGTGCGTGCTCTGTCCGCTCACGAGGTTGGTCTGTGCATCGCTCGCGATGTGCACGGACTGCTGCGTGGACAGGGCGATGCCCGAAGGGCTGCCGAACAGCATGAGCGGTTCTCCGAACGCATTTGCGCTTCCTGTTCCACCGCCCGCGGTGTTCCCGCCTGACGATGAACCCGACACGCTGTTCCGTGTCGCGTCGGTGAATGCCTTCAGCGAGTCGTAGCCGTCCCTGAGACTTTCCGCCTGGTGCGTGGTGCTGGCGTCGGACATCGATTCCAGCACGCTTTCGGCATTCACCAGTTGCGAGGTGGTTTGCCGTGCATCGAGCGGCTGGCTGGTTGCCGGATAGGTCGTGACATACAGACCCTGACCGGCACGCACTGCACCGTAAGCGTCGGACTTCAGATCGAAGCCGCTGCCGAGGTATGGTCCACGTGAGTTGCCGCTCTGGTCGATCAGGTAACCCAGATGCAAATGCGCATTGGTGCTCGTCGAATAGAGATGAACGCGGTTCTGGCCCGTCGAGTCATCCATCACCATCTGGTTGTAGCCGCTGCCCTGATATTCCTTCGACCTGTAGCCAGAGAGCAGCCCGTTGGAATGCCAGTGCGGTTGTGTCGCGCCGTTATAGACGCGGCCCGTGACCAGCGGCCTGTCGCAATCGCCGTCAACCCAGCTGATCAACACTTCTTCGCCGATACGTGGCACATGCACGCCACCGTATCCGCCACCGGTATCGGACATGGCAACCCGCACCCAGCAGGATGCTGTTTCGTCGCCGTCATTGAGCCGGTCCCAATGAAAGCGGACCTTGATGCGATTGAGCTGGTCGGTATAGACCTCTTCGTTAGCCGGACCGACGACAATTGCCGACTGCAGATGCATCTTCGGCTTGTGATGTTCAAACGGACTACGGTACGGCACGATCTTGCGTTGCGCCTCGATTTCAACGAGGAAGAAGCCTTCGCTGCCATCGGCGTGTCTGACCTTCAATCCCTCTTCAGAGGCGTGACTCGCTCTGACCGTCGCAAGGTCGCCCTTCAGGCTATGCGGGAAATCGGCGGCCCGACTGGACACCGGCAGATTGTTTTCAATAAACCATGCGGCCTCGATAACGGCGAATTGCCGGTTCTGCCCGCTATCCGTGGCGTGACCGGGGTGGTCATCCAGTTCAAACCAGCGACCGGCATCCGTACCTCGCACACCGCCGGAACCGTAAAAACGCTTCGCCCGCGATTCCCACTCTTCCATGCGGATTTTTGAAAGGGTATCGCCCCGGTCCTGGCTACCGTACGTGTAAGCGCCCGTGTACTCATAGACCTCGGCTTGCTGGGGCAGGTTTCCCTGCGTGGGAAGTGTCGGGATGTTTGTGCCTTTCGGGTTGGCTGACGAAGCCGGTGCCTTGTAATCAAACGTGCGCGTCGTAAGTGTTGTGCTTTGAAGTGTTCGTGTGCCCGACCATTGAACCAGTGCATCGGTTTCGCTATTCGTGCCCGCGCGATAGAACCCGACGGTCCGGGGCGAAAGCGGCTCGAATGTATCGAGGTTGTCTGTGACGACAAGGGTATGCGATTTGCCGTCGCCGGCTTGTTCGAAGTAGCCGAACAGGCCTTCGCTTTCCATCAGCCGGTGGACGAAATTCCAGTCGTCCTCGTATTGCATGCAGAACGAACGCGGAGGCAGGGGCCTGCTCAACGCAAACCGGAATGCCCCCTGGGCCTGCGGGTGCATGTTGAATACATCAGTCAGGATTTCATCGGCCGGTTTGTCCTGCCAGATCCGCGCATCCTTGCGAAAGCGCAGAAAGTGCATCCACGATGCAAAGCCGATCTGATAGCTCGTGAGGCCAGTATCCGACCCGAGACGGCGGACGGTGTGAACATAGCCGTGATGAGGCAGATAGAACCTGTCAGTCTGCTGGACCCAGAGCGTGACAGGCTGGGCGATCAGCGTTTTGAGTTCGATCGTTGCAGATGTGGAAACGACGTCAACGGTGAATTCGAAATGGCGGCCGATTCGCGAATGACCGACAACCCGCTCGGGCACGAGAACATTATTTCCCAGCGCAGTATCCAGCTTCAGCAGGCGATCACTCTGGATGAGTCCGCCAGTGATTGCCCCGATCATGTCCTGCGCACCCATACTGCCTCTTCTTTCTTGTTGGCTGACTGAGCGACCGCGCTCTGCGCGATTTTACGAAAGTTCAGATGAATCGGCCAGCTATTCAACTTTGGTAAATGTGAGGCGGCGTGGGCTTTTGAATTGAATATGCGCATGGCATATCTGTAAATTTTGTCAACCGGTCATCGAGGTATCCTTTCGGGTTTGCAAAACGATGCCCGGCGTTGAACGGCGTCAGCCGTATTCACTTCGAAAATAGTTTTCGCCCGCTAAATCCAATGTAATAGGAGTGTCATCGAACATCACAATGCAACCTTGGATGGTCCTTTCGCGAAGCTGGTAAGCGCGGCCAACTACGAGTTTTGAGTTTGTCTGATTGCGAGTCGGGAAGGGCAAAGAACTGCATGCGAAAACCGAGTACTTTTGCGTTTTCACACGTCCACGGCCGGTCGCCGCCCTTCATCGATCGACGGCAAGCGACCCGATGGCCCCGATCGCCTCCGTATCACCTATCAACAAACCGCCGACGACTCAGCCGCGCGTCGAATCAAACCACCAACCACCCTCACCCCCGCACCCACCCCATTCGCAATTGCCCCGCTCCAACAGCACTCCGCGACCTCACCCCCGAGGACCCGTCTCCGCCAATGAACCCATCCCCTCACGCTCGATCCACGATCGAAACAGCACAACCAGTTCATCGCCGGACTTCCCATCCGGAACATAAGTGCAATAGCTTCGGGACGGCAGACGAGGACCGGAGAACGGCGCGACAAGCCGGCCAGCCGCTAGATCGTCGGATACCAGCGCAGTCGGTCCCATTGCAACGCCTATCCCCTCGATGGCGGCCTGCAAGGTCAGATAGAAGTGATCGAAGGTCAGCGTGGCCGCCGGCCGCAGTTCAGGAATCCCCGCCCGCGTTAGCCAGTCCGGCCAGAGTCGCGGCAGACTCGACGTGTGCAGCAACGTATGCTGCCGCATATCGTCCGGCACCCGAAGCGGCAGTCGATGCAAGAGCGCCGGACTACAAACCGGCAGCCTTTCCTCAGCGAGGAAGAGTCGCATCGAGTAGCCATAGAACGTGTCCGGGCCGCCCCGGATGACGATGTCAAAGGTCTCGGCCAGGCTCTCCACCGACTCGTTCGACGTCTCCACTTTGACATCCACGTCGCAATACTCGGCGCGGAATTGCGCCAGTCTCGGCACCAGCCAGCGCAACGTAAATGTCGCAGGCGCATTCACCGACAGTGTCCGCGAGACGGTTTCCGGAAAACCATATCTTGAGGTCGCCTGCGAGAGCTGCTCGAACAGAGGACCGACTTCCGCGAGGTAGGCCTTTGCCGCTGGCGTCAGCAACACGCGCCGGTTGTGCCGTTCGAATAACGATGCGCCGAGCCACGCCTCGAGCAGCCGCACGTGCTGGCTCACCGCACCATGCGTGACGTGCAATTCCGCGGCGGCTTCCTTGAAGCTGCCGAGCCGGCCAGCGGCCTCGAAGGCGCGCAGTGCGTTGAGTGGAGGCAATGCCCGCTTCATTCGAAATAGTTTCTCTAACTCGAAAGCACAATTTATCTGGTTTGCCGGTCGGCAACAAGATAGATATTCTTCTTGCAACACAGTTTCCCCGGGGCTCGCATGCTCAGTTACACCGGCGGTCTCGTCCTTCTCGCCGCCCTGCTCCACGCGAGCTGGAACGCGATGCTGCATGGCAACGAAGACCGGTTCCTGTCCATGACATGGATGAGCATCGCCATCGCAGCGGTCTCCACGCTGGTGATCCTGTTCACGCCATTGCCGGCCAGCGCGGCCTGGCCGTACATCGTCGCATCGGGGATCGTGCATATCGTCTACAACGTGACCCTCGTGCGGTCGTACCGCCGCAACGACCTGGCACAAGCGTATCCGATCGCGCGCGGCTCATCGCCGCTGCTCGTTACGCTCGGCGCGGCGCTCTTCGCGCATGAGGTGATTCGCCCCTCGCAGGTACTTGGCATCTTGATGATATCGGGCGGCATCATCGCGATCGCGCTGGAGCGGTTTCATGTATCGCGAGCAGGTTTGCGGGCCGCGCTGACGACCGGCGCGACGATCGCCGTCTACACCGTGATCGACAGCATCGGCGTACGCTTGTCCGGTGGCGAGGCGCTCGCCTACACCGCATGGATGTTCCTGTTCTATTGGCTGATGCCGCTACTGTTCGTCGCGCTGCGTGGGGTCACGGCGCTGTGGCCGCCGGTACGGTCCGCGCCAGTGGCGATCGGCTCATCGCTCGTCGGCGGCCTGGTGTCCATCGCGGCGTACGGCATCGTGATATGGGCGCTGCAGTCGGGCGCGACGGGAACGGTATCGGCGTTGCGCGAGACCAGCGTGGTATTCGCGGTGCTGATCGGGCGAGTGTTTTTACGTGAAGCGGTAAGTGCAAAGCGCTGGATCGCTTGCATGATCGTCGCGACCGGGGCGGTTTGTCTCGGGCTTTGACATGAGCTCAAGCGCGGCCTCCGTGTCGAGCGCACGAACCATCACGATCGCTCGACACTGACAAGGAATTTGCAAACATGTAGGAGATGAAACGTCGCCCTAACCTGTCGTTCCCGCATACGCGGCTTTCAGCGCCGCAACGTCGAACTTCACCATGGTCAACATGACGTCGGCAACACGCTTGGCCTTGACCGGATCGGCATCAGCCATCATCTGAATAAGATCGTTGGGCACGATCTGCCACGAAACGCCGAAGCGGTCTTTCAGCCAGCCGCACTCCTCGGGCGCACCGCCGCCCTCTAGAAGCGCGTTCCAATAGCGATCGAGTTCCGCCTGATCGTTGCAGTTGACCATAAGCGATATCGCGTGATTGAACGGGTCGAGTCGCCCGGCGCTCATGGCGATGAAAGGCTGCCCAAAGAGAACGAACTCGACAACCTTCGTCGAGCCGGCGCTCGGCACCCCGGTGACTCGAACGACGCGCGAATCCGGAAAGATATTCGCATAGAAAGCAGCGGCCTCCTCGGCTTCGTTGGCGTACCAGAGAAAAGGCGTGATCTTCTGAATTGTCATCGCAAATCTCCTGTCAGTTTCCACTGGATGTGGAGGCGAGCCGCACGCCCGTAACGCATACGACAATCTCCTCCGTTTATGCGGGTTCCTTCAATATCGGCCCCGACGGTGGTCGACGCATCTTCGCCCGCAATTGTCGCGATTGTATTCCCGAACCGCTCCGACGAGGAGCCGCGCTCAACGCCGCAAGAACCACGACCGCGGAGATCGTCAGTTTTCCGACGATACCGTCGTGACGGTTTCACGCGCATCCCAGCCGCCGCCGAGCGACCGGTACAACGCCACGGCCGCGAGCGCATGCTCGCGCCTCGCCTGATTCAACGATTCCGCGTCGCGCAGATACGCCTCTTGCGCCGCGAGCACGTCGAGGAAACTCGATGCCCCGCCCTTGTACAGTTCACTCGACAAACGCAGCGCCTGGTTCGATGCATCGAGCGCGCCGCCAAGACGCTCCACCTGTACCGCGCCGTTCACCAGATCGCTGCGGTTGTCCTCGATCTCCTTGAGCGCTTGCAACATGGTCTGCTGCAAGCCGAGTTGCGATTCGCGCATGCGGCTTTCGCTCGCGTCGATGTTCGCGGTAATGCGGCCCGCGTTGAAGATCGGACTCGTCGCGTTCAATGCGGCGCTAAAAAGATTGTCGGTGAGCGTCGGCAAGCCGAGATAGGACGACGCCAACAAGCCGTCGGCAAGATTGAGCCTGAACTGCGGATAGCGCTGCGCTTTCGACACGCCCACTTCCGCCGCGCGCTGTTCGACCGCGGCATACGCATTGCGAACGTCGGGGCGCTGCAGGAGTGCTTCGGACGGCAACACCTGCGGCACGCCTTGCGAGGGCATCGGAATATCGCGAGCATCGGCGAGCGTCAAACCATCCACGCTCTCGGGCGTGCGCCCCGAATACACCGCGATCAAACTCAATTGATGCTGCACCGTCGATTGCATACGCGGAATCTGCGCCTGCAAATCCTTTAGCTGGTTCTGCGCACGCGCGACGTCGAGTTGCGTCGACAAGCCGTATCGCAGACGCTGCTGCGTGAGCTTCAACGCGCGGGCACGGATCTGCTCATTCTCGCTGAGAATCCGCAGTTGCGATTGTGCCCAACGCAGATCGACATATGCCGCGGCCGTGTTGGCCGCGAGCGCGAGGCGCAACTGGTTCAAGGCGGACTGACGTCCCGACACCTGCGCCTGCGCCGCGAGCACCGCGAGACGTTCGCCGCCGAATACATCCGGCGTCCAGCTCGCCGCCAAACCGAAGCCGGCCTGGCGTACATAACCGAGCGGCGGCGGCGTGTTCTGGCGCGAATCGGAAGCGCTCGCGCTTGCGTTCAACTCCGGCATCAACGCCGCGCGATTCTGCGTCACGAGGTTCTGCGCCTGCTTCACGCGCTCCGCTGCCGCCTGCACGTCGAGGTTGCCGGTCAATACGGATTCGACCAGTTGATGCAGGACGGGGTCGCCGAATTGCGTCCACCATGTGTCGGCGCTCACGCTGTCTTGCGGCGCATCGACGCTCCACGCGGCCGGAGCGACGGTTTCAACCGTTTTCGGCAAATCCGCGTGCGTTTCCGGTTGCACCGCGCACGCCGCGAGCGTCAGCAGCGCGGCGCTCGCCAGTACCTTGATGATGATCGGTTTCATGTTCAATTCCTCAATGGGCATCGGGCGGCGGCGCACTATGGCCGAACGGCCGCGAGAACAGCACGCTCAGCAAACCGACCGCGAAACATAGCGACACGGCGAGAAACGTGTCGGAGAACGTCAGCACGAGCGCCTCGCGCATCAGCAGCGAATGCAACTCGCTGAGCCCCGCGTTGGCCGCATTCAGCACGTTTCCGCCAACCGCCGCGAAATGCGCGCTCTGCTGCCGCAAGATCGATTCGACCAGCGGGCGGCCCGCGTTCAAATGTTCATCGAGCCGCTCGTAATGCAGATTCAAGCGGTCATTGAGCATCGTGCTGCTCACCGCGATGCCGATGGCGCCGCCGAGATTGCGCATCAAATTGAACAGGCCGCTCGCCGAGCGAAGCCGCGACGGCGGCAACGAGCCGAGCGCCATCGTCACGATGGGCGCGATGCTGAACTGCTGACCGATGCCGCGCAGCGCCTGCGGGATCAGCAGTTCCTGCCAGCCCCATTGATTGGTCAACGGCACGTAGAGATAACAGCCGGCGCCGAACAGCACGAGGCCGAACACCATCAGCAGGCGCATGTCGACAACCCGCGCCAGCGCCGAATACACGGCCAGCGCGATCAACTGGAAACAACCGACCGACAGCAACGCCAGGCCGATCTGCAACGAATCGAAGCCACGCACGCGCGACAAGAACAACGGGGTGAGGAACACCGTGCAGAAGATGCCAATGCCCGTGATGAACGACAGCAAACTGCCGATACCGAAGTTGCGCACCGCCAACGCACGCAAATCGACGATCGGCTCTTTCGCGGTGAACGCATGCACGAGGAACAAGAAGCCGCAAATGGCCGACACCCACGTGCATAGAATGATGACGTCGTCGCCGAACCAGTTCTTGCGCGGACCCTCTTCGAGCACATATTCGAGGCAGCCGAGAAAGCCGGACATCAGCAGGATGCCGAGGTAGTCGCCCTTTTTCAGCAGCGACAGATCGACGTTGTCGACGTGAACGTATTTCGGCACCATCAGCGTGACGGCCACGCCCGGCACGAGGTTCAGATAGAACAGCCAATGCCACGACCATTGCGACGTGATCCAGCCGCCTATCACCGGCCCGATGGTCGGCGCGAGCGAGGCCAGCGCACCGATGGTGGTGGCCGCGATCAGCCGCTGTTTGCCGGGGAACAACACGAACGCCGTGGTGAACACGGTCGGGATCATCGCGGCCCCGAGCGCGCCTTGCAAGCCGCGAAACACGATCATCGAGTTGATGTCCCATGCGAGGCCGCACAGCATGCTGGTGATCGTGAAGCCGAGTGCGGAAAAGGCGAACAGCCAGCGCGTCGAGAACACGCGCGTGAGCCAGCCGGACATCGGAATCACGAGAATCTCGGCAATCAGATACGACGTCTGCACCCACGAGAGTTCGTCCTGACTCGCGGACAATCCGCCGCCGATGTCCTTGAGGGACGACGCGACGATCTGGATATCGAGCGTCGCCATGAAAAAGCCGAGACACATGAGCGCGAACGCGAAAACCTTGGTGCGCATCGGCTGGTCGGCGGGATTGGCGAGGGGTTGAGTCATGATCGCTTTATCCGCGTGCCGGCGCGTCGACATGTACTTTCACCGTTGCCGAGAGGCCGGGCCGCAGCACGCCCTGCACGTTGCGGGGCACGTCGAGGCGGATGCGAACCGGCACGCGCTGCACGATCTTCGTGAAGTTGCCGGTGGCGTTTTCGGCGGGCAGCACGCTGAAGGTCGCGCCGGTGGCCGGCGCAAGGCTCTCCACCACGCCGCGGATCCGCTGGCTCGACGCGTCCAGAGCGACGTCGACGCGGTCGCCAACGTGCATCTTCTTCAGTTGGTCTTCCTTGAAGTTGGCGTCGATCCACAGTCCGCTCGCGGGCACGATCGTCAAGAGCGACACGCCCGTGTTCGCCAGCAGGCCGACGCGCGCCGTGCGGTTGCCGACATAACCGTCGATCGGCGAGCGGATCGTCGTGTACTCCACGTTCAATGCCGCGACGCGCTGTGCCGCCTGCGCGGTGGCGATGCGCGCCTCGGCGTCGCCGATCTGCGCGTCGAGCACGGCAATCTGACGCTGCGCCGCGATCAGCGCCGCGCCGCTGCGATCGACCGCGGCATGCGCCTTCGTCAGATCGGCCTCGGCCCGCTCGACCACCTGGCTCGACACCGCGTCGTCCTTCACCAGTTCGCGATAGCGCGTGCGATCGGCGGCGCTGCGCGTCAGTTCGGCGCCCGAGGCTCGAACCTCGGCGGCCTGCTGGTTGATCGTCGCGAGTTGCAAGGATTTCTTCGCCTGCAATTCGGTGACCGCCGCTTGCGCGCCGCGCACTTCCGCGCTGGCTTGCGCGAGGCGGGCGTCGTAATCGCGCGCGTCGAGCCGGATCAGCACCTGGTTTGCGTGGACGAACTGATTGTCACGCACGAGTACATCGGTGACGAATCCGTTCACCTTCGGCGCCATCACGGTGACATCGCCGCCCACATAGGCGTCGTCGGTGGTTTCCACGAAGCGGCCGACGAAGAACCAGTACGACGCGGCCAGTGCCAGCACGGCAAGCACCGAGATGATCGCGAGAAGCATCCAGGGTCTGCGCCGCGCCGATGTGGCCGAAGGCGCCGCACCGGACGGCGCGATAGTCGAAGGGGTAGTGGACATGATGTCGGTGTGTGCGTATGCACTCGTTGCGTTAAAAAAAACGGCGCGTTGGATTGCGCCGACCATGCGTTAGCTGATACGAAGCTTCAGACTGAATCTCGAATGATTGCAAACAGTTCACTGCGCAATGCCGCCGCGCGCTGCACGCCGAAACGGTGCTCGAATTCGGCTTGCGCGGCATGCCAATGCTGACGTCCGGCTTGCAACAGTTCTTCGCCTGCACTGGTGAGCGAAATGGACAGTGTGCGCACATCCGCGCCGAGCGCCTCGCTCGCTATCAGGCCATTGCGCCGCAGCGGCTGAATCGTGCGAACGAGCGTAGTGCGCTGCATGCACATGGTGTCGGCCAATTGCTTCATCGTCATCGGACCGGCGCGCTTCAGGCGCCCCAGCAGCGAAAACTGCGTGATAGTGAGTCCGACATTCGCCAGATGGCGGTCGTAAAGCTGCGATACGTGACGTGCGGCCTGACGGATCGCAAAGCAGTCGTCGTCGAATGGCCCTTCCATTGCGCGCTTCCTTCATTCAAAGTGCGTATGCACAGACACGGACGCAACGATGCTCGTCAAAGCGAACACGCGTGCGTTGTTAACCGGTAATGCCGAACAATTCGGCGCGCAGCACCTTGGCGCGCCCGCGCCCGAACCTGGATTCGAATTCGTCCTGCGCGGCGCGCCATGCAATGGCGGCCTGATCGAAGGTGGCTTCGCCCTTCTCCGTCAAGCTGAACAGGTAAGTGCGGCCGTCATGCTCCGCCGATTCGGCAGCGACGAGGCCGTCGCGCTGCAACGGCTTCATGGCGCGGACCAGCGTGGTGCGCTCCATCACCATCGAGTCCGCCAGATCCGCGATGGGCAGGTTCGGCTTGCGCGCGAGCTTGGCGAGAATCGTGAACTGCGCGGCCGTCAGCCCGATCGGGCGAAGATGGCGCTCATACATTTGCGTGACGCGCCGGGCCGCCTGGCGCAGCGCGAAACAGTTGCATTCGTCGTAAGAGAGGGGGCGGTTCATGATCGGCAGTGTAGGTGTGCATACGCACAGCGTCAAGTTCAATTGCAGCACTGCAGTGTTGCAAAAACGGCAAGCGGCGCTTTTTTGGCGAACATGCGCGGGCACGCGAGCGAATCCGCAGCGGCGGACAAGCGGCTTGCCGAACCGAAATGAAGTATGGCGAGGGGCTAAAGCGCGAGAACGGTCACGCCCACTTCCACCCGATGCGCGCCGCCGCCGAGAATCATCCCGCGCAGCAAGGACACGTCGCTGTAGTCGCGGCCGATCGCGAGCGTCACGTGATCTCTATCCGCGAGCACGTCGTTGGTGGGGTCGAGATCGATCCAGCCGCTCTCGGGACAATGCACCGACACCCACGCATGCGACGCATCCGCGCCGATCAAACGCGGCTGCCCCGGCGGCGGATCGTTGCGCAGATAACCGCTCACATAGCGCGCCGGCAAACCGAGCGAACGCAGGCAGCCGATCATCACCTGCGCGAAATCCTGGCACACGCCGCTCTTCAATTCGAAGGCGCGCTCGGCCGGCGTGTCGAACATCGTCGCCGAAGGTTTGTATGCGAAGTCTTCGTGAATCCGGTGCATCAGATCGATCGCCCCCGCGGCGATCGGCGTGCCAGGCGCAAAGCTCGGCAACGCATACGCGCGCAGCGACGGCCGCGGCACGATATTCGGCGACGCGAAGCAGAACTCGACCTCGGGCCGGAACTGCCCGCCCACGCGAAAGCGCAGCGCGTCGGCCACGTCTTCCCAAGGCGGCGTCGCATCGGGATCGAGATCGGTCCAGCGCGGCATGAGCGCCACCGTCGTTTCGCTGACGAGTTGCAGCCGCTCGTGCGGCGCATCGAGCGCGAAGTACAGCACGTCGTTGCCGAACGCGTCGATCCGGCTATGCAGATACGACGGTTCCGGCTCGATGCGTTCCTCGTGCGAGACCACGCGTTGCCAGGCGCACGCGATCGGCCGGATGGTCGCGAGATGCTGTGCCGTTTCCACATACGTGGAGTAATGGTAGGTCGTGCGATGCGAGACGGACAGCACGGTCGGCGTGTGCTTCATGACCACACCTGCGACGCCACCGTACTCGCGTGACTGAAATAGCGCGCGCTGATCTCATGCGCGGCGGCGCCGACAAAACCGCCGATCTGATCGCACATCGCAATCAGCTCGACGTAGGCGCCGTTTTCATCGGTTGCGCACAGCGCTTCGAGCGTCGGCAGCGACGCGGCGTGCGGCATCAGTTCCGCGAACGGACGATGCCGCACGCTGCCCGCCGCCACCGCGATCTCATCGAGCTTCTTGCGCAAACGCTCATAGACGCCGTAGATACCGCGCGGATTGGTCGGCTCGATCACCAGCAGATCCAGCAGGGCCGGCACTTCGAAACGGCCTGGATAAAGCGAGCGATACGTCAGCGTGCAGTCGAAGAATTGCAGCAGCAGATCGAAACCGGCGGGCGTCGCGAGCTGCCCCTTATCGGCGACCACGCGGAGAAACGACGTCATCGCCGACACGCGTTCGATATGCCGCCCGACGAACAGCAAACGCCAGGCTTCGTCGCGCGTCATGCGGTCGCCTTGCGCGCCGCTGATCGCCGACAACTGCACCGAGAGATGTTCGAGCGCGTTCATCAGCGTCACGCGGTCGTAACGATCGTAGCGTTCGCCGCGGCCATTCAGGCCGCCGTTGCCCTGTCCGTTGCCGGAGCCGTTGCTAGACCCATTGCCATTGCCCTGCGACGCGCCGCCGCTGAAACCAGGCGCCGGCATCAGCATGTGCAACGCATCGCGAAAGTCGTTGCGCGCCGCGAGAATCGTGCGCCAATGATCGTTCGACAAGCGCCCGCGCACTTCACCATTCGAGCGCGCCTGGCACTGCAGGTTCTGCCCGATGCTCGACGCGCCGGTGCTCTCGCTCAGATTCGCGACCAGCGCGCGCTCGAAAGCTTGCGGCGAATGCGGCGAAAACATGTCGCCGGACTGCACGAGCCCGCAGTAATTCGCGAGCTCGACGAGCGTGGGGAACATCGCGTCGGCGTCGTTGCCTTCCAGCGAGCCGAGAATCAGCCGCAACAGCCGCACGTTGTTTTCGGCGCGCTCGCCATAACGCCCGGCCCAGTAGAGGTTTTCCGCCGCGCGGCTCGACACGGTGCGATGCTTGCGCGCGAGATCGGCGGGCTGCATCGGCGAAGGCAGCAGCGTGAAGGTCGAGGTCGGCTGGCTCGAGAGCACCCACGTATCGACACTGCTGCCGCCGTATTGCATCGAGACCGTCGGCTGGCGCTCGGCGGCCATGCGCGTGAAGCCGCCCGGCATCACATGCCAGCCGCCGTTCACATCGGCGATCGCATAGACGCGCAACACCGACGGACGGCGGCCAATGGTGCCTTCCTCGTAACGCGGCGTGCAGGAGAAACGTTGCGACTGCTGGATCGTGTAGTTGTCGGGCATGGCTTCGATACGTTCGCGCCACGTCGAAAGCCGTTGCCTGCCGTGCTCGATGCCGGGCGGCGCGTCGCGCGCGGCGAGCGGCCACGTCGGCACGATCAACGCTTCGTCCAGGCGCGCGAACGCGTGTTCGCGCGCCGCCTCTTCGCCGCACCACCAGGTCGCCACGCTCGGAAGCAGTAGATCCTCATCGAGCAGCACTTCGGCGATGCCCGGCAGAAACCCGTGCAAGGCCGGCGATTCGACAAAGCCCGAGCCCGGCACGTTGGAGACGATCACGTTGCCCGCGCGCATCACCTGCAACAAGCCGGGCACGCCGATGCTCGAATCGGCGCGCAGTTCGACCGGGTCGCAGAACGCATCGTCCAGACGGCGCAGCACGACGTGCACGCGTTCGAGACCGGCGAGCGTCTTCAGATAAAGCATGTCGTCGCGTACCGTGAGGTCCTTGCCCTCGACCAGCGTGACGCCCAGATAACGCGCGAGAAACACGTGCTCGAAGTAAGTTTCGCTGAACGGCCCCGGCGTGAGCAAGGCGATATGCGCCGACGTCTCGGCGCCGTCATGATCGTGCCGCATCGTGGCCTGGGCCGCCTGCGCGAGCGTCGCGATCAGTTGCGAATAGGTCGGCGCGAGGCGGCTCACGCGCATCGCGCGAAACGGATCGGCGAACAACGCCGACACGATCAGCCGGTTTTCGAGCGCGTAGCCGAGCCCGGAGGGCGCTTCGGTGCGATGCGCCATCACGGTCCAGTCGCCGCCGGGCATGCGCGCGAGATCGACCGCCACCACTTGCAGGAATTGCCCGCCGGGCGGCGCATAGCCCTTCACCGAGCGCAGATAGCCAGGATGACCGAACACCAGCGCGGGCGGCAACTGCCCGCGCTCGAGCAAGGTCTGTGGCCCATAGATATCGGCGACGATCGCATTGAGCAGATGCGCGCGCTGCGTCACGCCGCGCTCGATATGCGCCCACTCGGCCTCGCTGATCAGGAACGGCAGCAGATCGAGCGCCCACGGCCGCGGCTCGCCGTTGTCCGCGTAGACGTTGTAGCTGATGTCGTTATCGCGGATCTGCTGCGCGATGGACGCGCAGTGATCGTCGAGCCGCGCGATGCCGTCTTCGCCCAGCCGCTCGAAGAACTGCCGCCACGGTTCGCGCAAGGCGCCCGACGCGTCGCGCAACTCGTCCCAGTGTCCTTCGTGGGCCGGCAACAGCCGCAGCAAGGACGAAGCGTCCGCGCGCGCCGCGGACGTTTCGAAGGGAAAAGTCGATTGAAAGGCCAAGGTCGTGTCGTTCTTTAGTGTGCCGCGGCGTGCTGGATATGCCGCGGCGTGTCAGTCTACCAGGTTACCAATAGCGCAGGTCCAGCGTGAACGGAAACTCGAGGCTGCGCTGCGGCGTATCGACCGCGAGCGGCCCCGGCGTATGCCCCGATGCGAAGAACCGCGCACGCCGCCGGCTTTCCGCCTCGTAAGCGTTGACCGGGAAGGTCTGGTAGTTGCGCCCGCCCGGATGAGCGACATGATACTGGCATCCGCCGACCGAGCGGCCGCTCCATGTATCGACCAGGTCGAACGTGAGCGGCGCATCCACGCCGATGGTCGGATGCAGCGCCGATGGCTGCGACCACGCGCGAAAGCGCACCCCGGCCACATATTCGCTGACGCGCCCAGTGGGTTGCAACGGAACCGGCACGCCGTTGACCGTCAGCACATGGCGGTTATCGTTCAAACCGAGCGCGCGCACCTCGAGCCGCTCAACGGACGAATCCACGTAACGCACCGTGCCGCCCGGCGAACCCTCCTCGCCCATCACGTGCCAGGGTTCGAGCGCGTTGCGGATCGTCAGCGAGACGCCGTTTACCGTCGCCTCGCCCACCAGCGGGAAGCGGAATTCGAAGTGCGGCGCGAACCAGCCGCTGTCGAACGCGAAGCCCGCGCGGTTCAGTTCGTCGAGCACGTCGTCGAAATCCATCTTCACGAAGGTGCCGAGCATGAAGCGGTCGTGCAGTTCGGTGCCCCAGCGCGTGAGCCGCTGCGTGTACGGCGTGTGCCAGAAGCGCGCCACCAGCGCGCGCAGCAGCAACTGCTGCACGAGACTCATGCGCGCGTGCGGCGGCATTTCGAAGCCGCGCAATTCGAGCAGGCCGAGGCGCCCGGTCGGGCCATCGGGCGAATAGAGCTTGTCGATGCAGAACTCGCTGCGGTGCGTGTTGCCCGTCACGTCGATCAGAATGTTGCGCAACGAGCGGTCGATCATCCACGCCGGCAGGTTCGCGCTGTCGCGGCCGCCGAGCAGATCGATCTGCCGCTGCAATTCGCGGAACGCGACTTCCAGTTCATACACCTGGTCGTTGCGGGCTTCGTCGATACGCGGCGCCTGGCTGGTCGGCCCGATGAAGAGCCCCGAGAACAGATACGACAGCGAAGGATGGTTGTGCCAGTACGCGATCAGGCTCGCGAGCAGATCGGGACGGCGCAGGAACGGACTGTCCGCGGGCGTCGCGCCGCCGAGCACGAAGTGATTGCCGCCGCCGGTTCCGGTATGGCGGCCGTCGGTCATGAACTTCTCGCTGCTCAGATAGCTCTCGGCGGCGGATTGGTACAGGTACTCGGTGTGATCGACCAGTTGCTCCCAGTTCGAAGCCGGATGAATGTTCACCTCGATCACGCCGGGGTCCGGCGTCACCTGCAGCACCTTCAGACGCGCATCGCGCGGCGGCGGATAGCCTTCGATCACCACCTGCATCCGCAACTCGGCCGCCGTGGCCTCGATCGCGGCGAGCAGTTCGAGGTAATCGTCCAGTTCGGTGAGCGGCGGCATGAACACATGCAGGAGCGTGCGGCCGCTGCCGAACGTCTCGGCTTCGGCCTTCGGTCCGGCGGCACGTTTGGGATCGCGCGCCTCGACGCAGATCGCCGTGCGAACCGTGTCCTTCGACGATTCGCCGCGCGCGGGCGGCTGCGGGATTGCCGCGTCGGCGTCGGCTGCATGGCCCAGCGCGCCGCTGCCCGCCATGCCGCTCAACAACTCCGCCGCCGATGACGACAACCCCGCCACGCGCCGCGCGTCGGCGGTGGTCATCTTGCGGGAGTCGCCGTCGAACTGCATGCGCAGCTGCGCGGCCGAACGCAACGGCACCGGCGGCGCAAACGGATCGTGCGCGTGCTGATACGGATAGTCGGTTTTCGACACCCACGGCAGCGAGTCGAGCGGCAGCCGATAACCCATCGGCGAGTCGCCGGGAATCAGGAACATGTGCTCGTCGCGCAGAAACCAGCGGCCGGTGACCCATCGGGGCGGCTCGTGCGGCACATCGCGCTCGCGCGCGAGCGGCAGGACATAACCGGTCGCGCCGCCCAGGCCCGCATCGAACACGCGCCGCAGACGCACGCGCTCCAGTTCGTCGTCGAGTCGCGCGTCGAGCGGATCGACGTTGACCGGCAAGCGGCGCTCGCGCCACAGGTAGTACCAGACGTCCTCGAAACCGGCGTGGATGCAGTCCTTGTCGAGCTCCAGCTTCGCGGCCAGGTGCGCGAGGAAGCGTTTCGCGTCGTCGGCGGTGTAGGTGCCGGGCTCGCGTTCGTCGGCGAACAGCGTGGCGTCTTGCCAGCACGGCTCGCCGTCGGCGCGCCAGTACAGCGACATCGCCCAGCGCGGCAACTGCTCGCCCGGATACCACTTGCCCTGGCCGGTATGCAGAAAGCCGTTCGCGCCGTAGCGCGAGCGCAGCTTCTCCATCAGCGTGACCGCGTAGCTGCGCTTGGTCGGGCCGAGCGCGTCGGTGTTCCATTCGGCGGCGTCGCGGTCGCGCACCGAGACGAAGGTCGGCTCGCCGCCCATCGTCAGGCGCACGTCCATTTCGGCGAGGCGTTCGTCGACCTGCGCGCCCATCTTCAGCACGTCGCTCCACACGTCCTCGCTGAACGGTTTGGTGACGCGCGGCGTCTCCAGCACGCGTTCGATCGACATGGTGTGCTCGAACTCGACCTCGGACTCGTCGACCGCGCCGGAGATCGGCGCGGCGCTGCCGGGCTCGGGCGTGCAGGCGACGGGAATGTGCCCTTCGCCGGCGAGCAGGCCGGAAGTGGGATCGAGCCCGATCCAGCCCGCGCCCGGCAGATATACCTCGCACCACGCGTGCAGGTCGGTGAAGTCGACTTCGGTGCCGCTCGGGCCGTCGATGGATTTGACGTCCGGCGCGAGTTGCAGCAAATAGCCGGACACGAAGCGCGCCGCCAGCCCCAGTTGCCTGAGCGTCTCGACCAGCAGCCAGCCGGAATCGCGGCACGACCCCGCCGCGCTCACCAGCGTCTCCTCGGGCGTCTGCACGCCGGGCTCCATGCGGATCAGGTAGCGAATCTCGCGTTGCAGCCGCTGGTTCAGCGCGACGAGGAAGTCGGCGGTGCCTGCCGGCGTGCGGTCGATGCTCGCGACGAATTCCCTGAAGCGCGGCGTCATCGCGCGCTTGACGCGGTACGGCGCGAGTTCGAGCGCGAGGTCGGGCGAATAGTCGAAGGGAAACTGCTCGGCCGATGGTTCCAGAAAGAAATCGAACGGGTTATAGACGGCCATCTCGGCGACCAGGTCCACGGTCACCTTGAATTCGCGCGTTTTCTCGGGAAAGACGAGCCGCGCCTGATAGTTGGCGAACGCGTCCTGCTGCCAGTTGATAAAGTGCTCGGCCGGCTCGACCCGCATCGAATAAGACAGAATGGGGGTCCGGCAATGCGGCGCAGGCCTCAGACGCACGACCTGGGGCGACAGCGAAACCAGCCTGTCGTAGCGGTAATGTGTGACATGATTCAACGCGACGCGTATGGACACACGGACTCCTGGACGAAGGATGGCAGCCCGCCAAAAAGCAAGCTTCATGCCGTTTGTGGAACAAGCGCGAAAAACCGCGCGAACCGTCTGCTTTGCTCCGGATGACAGCCTGCTGCAAAGTTTGCTGCGTGCGCCGATCGTCCGGTCGATCGAACAGCGCGTCTTTCCACTGCCTTTTACAAGGCGGCGCACCAAAGCGGCGCAGCGCCGATGCACGATCATGCACGTAATGTGCGTTAAAGCAGTGACCTGTGGCAAATGCGGTACGACGATTGCGACGCTCGAGAAGCGCCGCGGCCGCCGCGCGCCGCCCGCGGCCGAAGCACGCCATGCTCACCATGACCGCCACTCACTACTCGGGCTCGACCCATGAAAACCTTCCACTGCAACCGCTGCTCGCATCTCGTCTTCTACGAAAACGTTCGCTGCGAACGTTGCGAGGCGTTGCTGGGCTACGTGCCTGAACTGGCCGAGATCAGCGCGTTCGAGGACGCCAGCGAGGGACGCTGGCGCAGCCTGCATCCGGGCGCCGAAGGTGCGTTGTTCCGCCAGTGCCACAACTACGCCGTCGAAAACGTCTGCAACTGGATGATCCCCGCCGACTCGCCGGACACGCTGTGCCGCGCCTGTCAGCTAACCCGCACGATTCCGAATCTGAGCGCGCCGGAAAACCGGCTGTACTGGTATCGCCTGGAGGTGGCCAAGCGGCGTCTGCTTTACACGCTGGCCGCGCTCGGCCTCGACGTCAAATCGCGCGAGACCGATCCCGAACGCGGGCTCGCCTTCGAATTCCTCGAGGACAGCGACGACGGTTCGCGCGTGATGACCGGCCACGACAACGGCCTGATCACGCTGAACATCGCCGAAGCCGACGATGCCTACCGCGAGAAAATCCGCAGCGCGATGGGCGAGCCTTACCGGACGCTGCTCGGCCACTTCCGTCACGAGACGGGCCATTACTACTTCAGCCAGCTCGTGGAGAACAACCCGCGCTGGATCGAGCCGTATCGCAAGCTGTTCGGCGACGAGCGCGCCGATTACGGCGAGTCGCTCACCGCCTACTATCGCGACGGCGCGCCGGCCGAATGGCAGGCGTCGTACATCAGCGCGTATGCCACGATGCATCCCTGGGAAGACTGGGCGGAGACGTGGGCGCATTACATGCTGATCGTCGACGTGCTCGACACCGCGACGTCATACGGTGTCGCGTTGCTGCCCGACGACCCGAGCGAACCGACCCTGACCGACCGCACGCCGGTGGAAGACGCGAGCTTCGATAATCTGATGAAGCGCTGGTTTCCGCTCACGTATGCGTTGAACAGCCTAAACCGCAGCCTCGGCATGCCGGATGGCTACCCGTTCACGCTGGCCGCGCCGGTGGTGGGAAAGCTGCGCTTCGTGCATCGGGTGATCGCGGAGGCCGGCGACAAGTCGCAGCCGCGCGAAGCGGCGGCCCCGCCGACGAAGGCCACGCCGCCGTCAGCGCCGCGGCGCGTCGCGCGGACCGGCGCGGGACGCAAGGCGGCTGCGCCGTCCGCGACGCAAACTGCTGCGCAGCCGGTGGCGCAGGCTGTGGTGCGGACGGATGTGCAGACGGTCGCGCCGCATGCGCCGTTGCCGTTGCCATTGCCTTCGGCAAAGCAGCCGGCAACGCCGCTGTCGAACGCGGAACCGGTCGCGCCGACGATCGTGGTGCAGGCAGCGGACCGAGCGGTAGTGTCGGAAGCCTCCGCAATGGCGGCACCGCCGTTGCAATCGGAAGACGCAGCCGCCGTCAAGGGAACACGGCCCAAGCGGACAGCGCGGCGCAGCTAGGCTAAAGGGACGCCTTCATGCGAAGCCTTTCATGCGAAACGAAAGCGCCGACATGAATCGTTTCGCCCAATAAAAATGCCGCGGACAACTCGGAGTTATCCGCGGCATCGGCTTACCTTCTTCGTGATGTCGACGCGATCGAACGCGCGGGCGCCGGCTACTTTTTCTGCTGATCGAGGAGCGACTTGAGCTCCGCAACATTTTCCTCGACGCGCTTCGCGATCACCGCATACGACTCGGCTTGCGTCTGATAGGCGGCTTGCGCGAGTTGCTGCATGTCGGCGAGCGACTTGTGCAGACTCTGCTGGATCAACTCCGCCGCTTTCGGCGACGGCGCGCCGCCGGCGGACAACTGCCCCG
The DNA here is from genome assembly GCF_052045835.1 of Paraburkholderia sp. 22099. NCBI lineage: Bacteria > Pseudomonadati > Pseudomonadota > Betaproteobacteria > Burkholderiales > Burkholderiaceae > Paraburkholderia > Paraburkholderia sp. 22099. The sequence goes on from NZ_JBQEPU010000033.1 coordinate 25,645, forward strand.
TCAGCGACTGCAATTCGCTCAGCGTGGTGCGCAACATGTCGGCCTGTTTCTGCGCGAGCGACTGCATGCCCTGGAAGGCCGTCTGATTCGCCTGAACCAGTGCTTCCACGTCCTTGCGTCGCGCTTCCATGATGGCGGGTACGTCGAAGCCGGGGAGCTTGAACTGCTCCAGCATTTTGGTGAAATCGCCAAACGGATTGGCGGCGTCAGGTCGGTCCATGCGAAATCCTCCTTCACGGTTGAGTACTCGCCCGCGGTGCATCGCCGCGATGTGCTTCTCTCACGCATGCACCGATGGCCTCGTGTGCGCCGCGCGGCCCGTCAACGCTCGAACGTTGTGGGGTCGGACGGCACATTGCTTCAATCATGCGCCATCCAGGATGATTGCGCCAGCGGGCGCACCCTGGCCTCGATGCCGCGCGCTTCACGGCATGCGCGGTTGCGGTTGCGGTTGCGGTTGCGGTTGCGGTTGCGGTTGCGGTTGCGGTTGCGGTTGCGGTTGCGGTTGCGGTTGCGGTTGCGCGCATGCAAGGTTCGGTAAGCGATCGGCGCCGCTTTGGTAACCCGGCAAACCGGCACGTCGCTTATCGTTGCTCCCATGCCGACGCACTGTTGCGTCGACGCTGTCCAGAGGGAGCGACATCATGAACAAGAGATTTGCGAGCGCGGCACTGGCCGCCCTGTTGACCGTGTCGGCGACGGCCGCGCTTGCCGAGGAAGCCTCACCGCCGCCAGCCATGTTCACCCCTGCGCATGGCAAGACGGAGCGCGGCGACGGCCCGCCGCATGGACCGATGGGTTCGATGATGGGACCGATCGGTCCTGGCTTCGCGGTGATCAACGACCTGGAGCAGTTGCGCCGCCTGTATGCCATGACCGGCCGCGAAGCCGACATCATCGCGGTGTATCACGAGGTGTTGAACAAGACGCAAGATCCGATGCTGCGTCACTTCGTGTACGACTCGCTGGCTCGCGAGCAGTTGAAGCCCGCCAATCCTGACCAGGCGATCGCGACGCTGCGCACCAGTCTCGCGGAAGATCTCGCCGCGGCGAACAAGCTGCCGCGCGGCATGCCGCCAGCGATGCAGCCGCCGGCTCAATCGCAGTGAGAAAACATGCGCGATGAGTTCGCGCCGGAACCGTGCCGCAGCCTGTTTGCGTCGGCGCGCGTCCACGGCAACGCCTTGAAACGAGCCAGGCGCAAACTGGAAGCGCTCCCGCCAACACGCTGCGCAGCCCGTTCGGCGCGCAGCGTTAGCTGTCCCACATAGCCGCTTCACTGCCCACTTTTCATCTTCCGTCAGGTGATTGACGATGAAAGCACTTTAACGTTAGTGCCTGGGTGAAGAAGAATGCGCTACCCACTGAACATGGCCGTTGCCGCCGCCCTACTCATCTTCGTTCTTGGCTGCATCATCAAGCTCGCCCTGAAGTGATGCCCGGAGCCGCTTGCGCGATGACATCGCGCGAAATAATTGTTGAATGGAGTTCGACGAGCGGCTCACTCATACTTCGTTTCCCTGCCGGCGCGTGCAAAACAGAACGCATGAGATCAAGGGTGTTTCACGTGCGAATGAACTCGCCGACGATCAACGATCCCACGGTTGCCCGATCATCGAAAGCGTCATTCGAAGGCCTTCGACGGAGCATCGTGAGCGGTTGTGAAGCGCGGTGGGTTGAGTGATGGGTTTCAGCGGTGGGTTTCAGCGGTGGGTTTGGGCGGTGGGTCTAAGCGGCTGGTCCCCAGCGATAGTTTTAAGCGGTAAAAGCGCGCGGCGCAGTGAAGCGAACCTCACTGCGCCGCGCGCTTTTTTGCGCTCTCGTATCCTCGGGGCGAACCTATATCGCGCTCCGCTTATTAGCGAACGACAGCGCCGGAGCCATGAACGGGCATCCCATCCGGCCGCGTGCAGTCACGCCCCGGCAAGCGATTTGCGCTCCGGCTTACGCCACCGCGTATCGTTCGAGCCAATGCGCGTACGGCGCCGGCAGTGTCCACGAAGGCCGTTCGATGCCGAGCTTGCGCGCCGCGTGATACGGCCAGTGCGGGTCGGCCAGATGCGCGCGGCCGACCATCACCAGATCCAGTTGCCCGTTCTTCACCGAGCGGTCCGCGAGTTCCGGCGTATCGATACCCCACGCCGACGACACCGGAATCCCGGCCTCGCGGCGCACGCGCTCGGCGATCGGCGCGAGGAACGCCGGCGCCCACGGAATCGCCGCGCCCGGCGTGGAGAAGCCGACGCTCACGCTCAACATGTCCAGCCCTTCGCGCCGGAAATTCCTCGCCAGTTCGATCGACTCCGCCAGCGTTTCCTCATCGCGTCCGTCGTACTCGATCACGCCGAAGCGCGCGGTCAGCGGCAGATGTTCCGGCCACACCTTGCGCACCGCCGCCAGCGTTTCCAGCAGAAAGCGGCTGCGGTTTTCGAGGCTGCCGCCGTAGGCGTCGTCGCGTTGATTCGAGTGCGTCGAGAAGAAGCTCTGGCCCAGATAGCCGTGCGCGAAGTGCAGTTCGAGCCATTCGAAGCCCGCGTCGCGCGCGCGCCGTGCGGCGGCGACGAAGTCTTCGCGAACCCGGGCGACGTCGTCGAGCGTCATCGCCTTCGGCACCTTGGGCAGATTGCCGCCGAACGCGATCGCCGACGGCGCGATGGTCTGCCAGCCGCGGCTGTCGCCCTCGGCGATATGGTCGTCGCCCTCCCACGGACGATTGGCGCTGGCTTTGCGGCCCGCGTGACCGATCTGGATGCCCGGCACCGCGCCCGCCGCCTTGATGGACGCGACCACGGGCGCGAAGGCCTGCGCCTGCTCGTCCGTCCAGATGCCGGCGCAGCCCGGCGTGATGCGGCCTTCGGGCGACACCGCCGTCGCCTCGACGATCACGAGGCCGGCGCCGCCGCGCGCGAGACCGGCGAGGTGCACGCGGTGCCAGTCGTTGATCAGGCCGTCTTCGGCGGTGTACTGGCACATCGGCGGAATGGCGATGCGGTTGCGCAAGGAGACGTCCTTGAGCTTGTAGGGCTGAAACAATGCGGACATCGGGCTAAACTCCTGTGTATAAGCTCGTACGGTAGTTCGATAAACATCGAACTATGAGTATCGCAGAAACCTTTACCATCTGCACAATGCGCACCTATAACCATCCCGCTGCCGAGGACTTGACGCTCGGACGGCTGTTTCATGCTCTCAGCGACCCCGCCCGGCTCGATATCGTCCGGCGGCTCGCCTTGGTCGAGGAAGCCACTTGCGGCGAACTCGATGGCGGGCGCCCCAAGTCGAGCGTGTCCCATCACTTTCGGATCCTGCGTGAATCGGGGCTGGTACGCACGCGCGTCGCCGGCACCGTGCATCAGAATTCGCTGCGGCGCGCGGAACTGGACGCCCGCTTTCCGGGCTTGATGCAGGCGATTCTCGAACAGATCGTCAGGGAGCCGGCGTTGAGTGAGTCGGCTTGAGATGTCGCGGTTTGAACTAGCTGAAGGGTTCGAACTAGTCGAAGGGGTTGAACTAGCTGAAGGGTTCGAACTAGCCGAAGGGTCGAACGGGTCGAAGAGGCCGAACTAGCCGAAGCGATCGGGCGAGCACCGAGCCTTGCGCTCAGCCTCGTCCCATCACGCGCATGAACGCGAAGAACGCGCTCGCCGCAAGCGCGAAGCGGAAGCCAAAGCCAAAGCCAAAGCCAAAGCCGCCGGTCACGCCCGCGGCGAATTTCGTCACCAACCCGCGCTCGATGAAATCAGCCCTGCGGCCCACAGCGCGCACAGCGACCGCCGGCCCGACATAACCGAGATCGAACAGCAAAGCGCTCCCAAACACCGACGCGATACAAACGTGGGAAGCGCGTCGAACAGACAAGGCGCCGCCTTACCCCCCACCTACCGCGCCGCCGTCGACCCGCGAACCACCAACTCGCCGGGCAGAACCAGCGAACGCGTCGACATCGACGGGTCCGCGAGCCGCTGTGTCAGCAACTGCATGGCGATCTTGCCGATCTCGTACACCGGCTGCGCGATGACGGTAATGCCCGGCGTCACGAGATCGGTCCACGAGTCGTTGTCGAAACCGGCGAGCGCGATGTCCGCGCCGGGCGTCGCGCCGCGCGCCCGCATTTCACGGTAAGCGCCGAGCAGCAGCAAGCCGTTGCTCGCGACGATCGCATCCGGCCGCGACGCCGGATCGTCGGCGAGCCACGCGCCGACATGCCGCAGCGCGCTCTCCGGGTTCGGCTCGACGAACTCCGCCCGCACCGGCAAGCCATGCCGACCCAGCGCCTGCGCAAAACCGTCGTGACGTTCGCGGCCCGTGGTACTGGCGTTGCCGAACAGCCCGGCGATGCGCCGATAGCCCCGCTCCACCAGGTGCTCGACGAGACGCGCCGCCGCGTCGCGGTTATCGAGCACCACCGCATCCGCGCTGCCCGCGGGACCGGCGCGGTCGATCATCACGACCGGGAAATCGTAGGCCTGCGCCTTGAAGCGCTGCGCGGCGTCGTGAGTCGGCGAATAGATGCAGCCCGTGACCCGCTCCTCTTCCATGAGCCGCAGATACATCGCCTCCTTCTCGCTGCTTTCGTCCGTGTTGCAGAGAATCACGCGCAGCCCTTGCTGATACGCGGCGTCTTCCACCGCGCGGCTGACCTCGGTGAAGAACGGGTTGCGCACGTCCGATACGATCAGGCCGATGGTGGCCGTGTCGCCCGAACGCAGGCGGCGCGCGGCGGCGTTCGGGCGATAACCCAATTGCTCGATGGCGCCGAGCACCCGCTGACGCACCGCATCGCGCACCGGCCCGTTGTTCGACAGCACACGCGAGACGGTCGTGACCGACACTCCTGCCGCTTCGGCAACATCCTTGATTCGTAGATTCATGAAGTGGTATCGATTCCTTGAACCGCTCGGTATTTTCCCTGGATTGCCTTCATGCCAGCGAATTCGCCGCGTCGCGGCGAGTACCGGCCAATTGGCGTTTTCCGGCCATTCTACTTGGCTTTCCGCGATTTTCACTGAAACCCGTAACACCGGTTCAGGCTTGACGCGCAAAGTGGTATCGATTCCAATAGGCACACTTCAACGATTCGATTTCAGGAGACGCGATGCCGTCGCTGCTTACCGCAGAGCTGGTTCGACTGAACGCACGTGCAAGTTCGAAACACGAGGCGATCGTCCAGGCCGGCCAGTTGCTGGCCGCCGCCGGTTATATCGAGCCCGCTTACGTCGACAGTCTTCAGGGCCGCGAAAAAGTCTCGAACACGTATCTGGGCAACGGCGTCGCGATTCCGCACGGCATGCAGGAAGACCGCCATCTGATCCGGCGCACCGGCGTGGCCGTGCTGCAATTGCCCGAAGGCGTCGAATGGCACGACGGCGAGCGCGCCAATCTGGTGGTCGCGATCGCCGCGCAATCCGACGAACATATCGCGCTGCTGCAACGTCTCACGCGTCTGATCGGCGATCCGCGGCAATTGCAGGCGCTGGTCGAAGCGCGCGATCCACAGGTGCTGGTCGACGCGCTGAACGGCGCCGCCGCCAACGCCGCCGCCGCGGTGATCGACGCGACGCCCGCGGATTTCGAGCAGCGCGTCGAACTGGTGCTGGACTATCCGCACGGCTTGCACGCTCGTCCGGCCAGCGCCTGGGTGGCGACCGCCAAGCGCTATCAGGCCGCCTTGCGCGTGCGCAACGGCAAGCTCGCCGCTGATCCGAAGAATCTCGTCAGCCTGCTGCAACTGGGCGCGACCGCGAATGCGCACCTGGTGTTGTCCGCGCAAGGCGTCGATGCGGCGGACGCGCTGGCCGCGTTGAAACGCACCATCGAAGCGTTGTCGGCGGAAGAACACGAGCGCGCCGCGGCGGCTCGCGCGCGCCGTCAAAAAGCACAGCCTGTATCGTGGACGCCGCTCGACCCGGCGACGGTGTTCGAAGGCGTCAGCGCCGGTCCCGGCTTTTCGATCGGACCGGTACGCGTGCTGCGCACCGCGCGCCTGGAAATTCAGGACCGCCCCGGCGAGACCGTCGAAGCCACGCATCGGCTCGACGAAGCGCTGCGCAAAACCGCCGACGAACTCGACGCCCTCACCCGCGACACCGCCGCGCGCCTCGGCGCGGCGGAAGCCGAAATCTTCGCGGCGCATCGCGAACTGCTGAACGACACGGACCTGTTCACCGAAGCCGCGCGTCTGCTGCTCGACGGCCACGGCGTGGCCTGGTCCTGGCATCAGGCGGCCGAGCAACAGGCCGCGCGCCTCGCCGCCCTGCCCGATCCGCTGCTCGCCTCGCGCGCCACCGATTTGCGCGACGTCGCGCGGCGAGTGCTGAAGCACCTCGGCGAAAACGTGGCGACCGACACGCGGCTCGACACGCCCGCCATCCTGATCGCCGAAGACCTCACGCCCTCCGACACCGCGATGCTCGACCCGGCCGTCACGCTCGGCTTCTGCACGGTGTCGGGCGGACCCACGTCGCACACCGCGATTCTCGCGCGCACGCTCGGCGTGCCCGCGGCGGTCGCGTGCGGCGCGGCGTTGATGGAGATCGCCGACGGCAGCGACGCGGTGCTCGACGGCAGCGGCGGTCGTCTCTATGTCGGCGTGTCGGCGCGGGACCGCGAGCGCGCGCGGCAAACGCAATTGCAACTGGCTGAGGAAGCGCAGCGCGCGGCGGCCAATCGCGCGCTGCCCGCCGCGACGCTCGACGGCCACGTGCTGGAGATCGGCGCGAACATCACGCGACCCGACCAGGTGCGCGACGCGCTCGCCAACGGCGCGGACGGCGTCGGACTCATGCGCACCGAGTTCCTGTTTCTGGAGCGCCACGACGCGCCGAGCGAAGACGAACAATACGATTGCTATCGGCGCATGGTCGAAGCGAGCGGCGGGCGTCAGTTGATCATTCGCACGCTCGACATCGGCGGCGACAAGCAGGTGCCGTATCTGAACCTGCCGCACGAATCGAATCCGTTCCTCGGCGTGCGCGGCGTGCGCCTGTGCCTGCGCCGCCCGGACCTGTTCGTGCCGCAATTGCGCGCGCTCTACCGCGCCGCCAAGGATGGCCCGCTGTGGATCATGTTCCCGATGGTCTCCACGCTCGACGAGGCGCGCCAGGCCATCGCGCTCGCCGAAACCGTGCGCGCCGAACTCGACGCGCCGAAAGTGCCGCTCGGCATCATGGTCGAAACGCCGTCGGCGGCGGCGTTCGCGGATCACTTCGCCGCGCTGGTCGATTTCTTCTCGATCGGCACCAACGATCTGACGCAATACGTGCTGGCCGTGGACCGCGAGCATCCCGAACTCGCGCGCATGGCCGAGAGCCTGCACCCCGCCGTGCTGCGCATGATCAAGCAGACCGTCGACGGCGCGCGCCGCCATCGCAAATGGGTCGGCGTATGCGGCGGTCTCGCGGGCGATCCGCTCGGCGCGTCGATTCTCGCGGGTCTCGGCGTCGACGAACTGTCGATGAGCTCGCGCGATATTCCCGCCGTCAAATCGCGGCTGCGCGCGTCGCGGCTCGACGCGATGCAGGCGCTCGCGCGCCGCGCGCTGGATTGCGAGGACGTCGACGCGGTCCGCGCGCTGGATAACACCGAGATCAAGGCGGCGGCATGAAAACCGTCGTCACCGTCACACCGAATCCGGCGCTCGATCAAACCGTGCGCGTCGCCAACCTCGCGCTCGGCGAGGTGAATCTCGCGGCGTCGCTCGAATTCAACGCGGGCGGCAAGGGCGTGAACGTCGCGGGCTGTCTCGCCGACTACGGCATGACGACGATCGCCACGGGCCTGCTCGGCGCCGAGGACGCCGCCGCATTCGACGCGATGTTCGCCGACAAGCACATCGTCGACCGCTTCGTGCGAATCGCGGGACGTCCGCGCATCAACGTGAAGCTCGTCGATACCGCGCGCAACGAAACCACCGACATCAATCTCGCGACCTCGCTGCCGAGCGCGGCCGATGTCGACGCGTTGGAGCGGCGCGTGGTCGAACTCGCGGAGCCTGGGCGCTGGTTCGTGCTGGCGGGCAGTCTGCCGCCGGGTGTCGACGTGTCGTTCTATCGACGCATCACGCGTGCGTTGCATGCGGCGGGCGCGCGCGTCGCGCTGGATACGAGCGGCGCGCCGCTCGCCGACGCATTGCGCGCCGACGAGCCGGACAGTCTGCCGGATCTGGTGAAGCCGAATCGCGCGGAACTGGAAGCGGCGCTCGGCCGCTCGCTCGCCGACGACGACGCGCTGATTCACGCGGCCTGCGAACTCGTGGAACGCGGCATCGCGTATGGGGTGGTTTCGCTGGGCGAGCGTGGCGCGCTGGGCGTGACACGCGCATCGGGCGACAAGGCATCCGCCTACGAAGGCTGGCGCGCCGCGCCTTTACGCGTGCCGGTGTCCAGCACGGTCGGCGCGGGCGACGCGCTGGTGGCGGGCCTCGTCGCGAGTCTCATCGAAGCGCGCCCGTGGCCCTCGGTCGGCCAACGGGCCACCGCGTTCGCGGCGGGGAAGCTCGCGCGTGTCGGCCCGCACTTGCCCGATCACGCGAGCCTCGACGCCCTCGCCGCGCAAGTCGAACTCGTCACCTTCAGCGTCGCCGCGAATCCGCCGCGCGTCACCCAACATCAAGCCGTGTAAGCCGGAGAGAGCAATGGACAAGCTGATTGGACTGGTATCGTCCCCGCAACAAAGCGCGTCGCCGATGGTCGCGGCGCAAGCCTTGAACCGCGCGGCGCAAAAACGCGGCGCCTCGCTCGCGGTGGAAACGCGCAGCGCGCTCGGCGTTCACGAGCCGTTGAACGCCGCGCAGATCGACGCGGCGCACGCCGTGCTGATCGCCGCCGACGCGGGCGAGCGCGTCGACGAAACGCCGTTCGCGGGCAAGACGATTCATCGCATTTCGCTCGACGATGCGATCCGCGAAGCCGATGCGGTGCTGGCGCGCGTGGCGGCGAGCGTCGGCGCGGATGCGTCGAGGAACGCCGCGGCCGCGCAAACATCGCCGCGCGCGCTCAAGATCGTCGCGATTACCTCGTGCCCGACCGGCATCGCGCACACCTTCATGGCCGCCGAGGGACTCGCGCAAGGCGCGAAGTCGCTGGGACACGACATTCACGTCGAAACGCAAGGCTCGGTCGGCGCGCAGAACACGCTGAGCGACGAGCAGATCGCGGCGGCGGACCTCGTGGTGATCGCCGCCGATACGCAGGTCGACAAGAGCCGCTTTCGCGGCAAGCGGCTCTATGAAACGGGCACTAAAGGCGCAATCGGCAAAGGCGCGGCGCTGATCGAAAGGGCGATCGCCGAGGCGACCGTCGACGGAGCCGCTCAGAGCGCGGGCGTGGGCGGTGGCGCCCTCGCGGACCAGGTCGCGGCGGCCAAGAAACAACGCTCGGCGAAGTCGTCCGGCCCCTATCGTCACTTGATGACGGGCGTGTCGTTCATGCTGCCGTTCGTGGTCGCGGGCGGTTTGCTGATCGCGATCTCGTTCGCCCTAGGCGGCATTTACGCATTCGACGACGCTCATAAAGGCACGCTCGCATGGGCGCTGTTCCAGATCGGCGCGAAGTCGGCCTTCGCGTTGATGGTGCCGGTGCTGTCGGGCTACATCGCGTATTCGATCGCCGACCGGCCGGGCATCACGCCGGGCATGGTGGGCGGCATGCTCGCCGCGAGCCTCGGGGCAGGTTTTCTGGGCGGCATCATCTCCGGCTTTCTCGCCGGGTATACGGCCTTGCTGATCAGCCGCAAGCTGAAACTGCACCGCAATCTCGAAGGACTGAAACCCGTGCTGATCATCCCGCTGGTGTCGACGCTCGTGGTCGGCCTGCTGATGATCTACGTGGTCGGCACGCCGGTCGCCACCGCGCTGCACGGCCTCGAAAACTGGCTGCGCTCGATGCAGACCGGCAGCGCGGTCACGCTCGGCCTGCTGCTCGGCGCGATGATGGCGTTCGACATGGGTGGTCCCGTGAACAAGGCGGCCTACGCGTTCAGCACCGGCCTGATCGCGAGTCAGGTGTACACGCCGATGGCGGCCGCAATGGCCGCCGGCATGACGCCGCCGCTCGGCATCGCGCTCGCCACGTGGATCTTCCGCAACCGTTTCGTCACCGACGAACGCGAAGCCGGCAACGCCGCCGCGGTGCTCGGCATGGCCTTCATCACGGAAGGCGCGATTCCGTTCGCCGCGCGCGACCCGATGCGGATCATCCCGGCGTGCGTGATCGGCTCGGCGATCACGGGCGCGATTTCGATGGCGTCGAGCGTCGAACTGAAGGTGCCGCACGGCGGGATTTTCGTGCTGCCGATTCCGAACGCGGTCACGCATCTGGCCATGTACGTCGCGGCGATCGCGGCGGGCACCATCGTGACGGCGCTCGCGGTGGGGCTGCTCAAGCGGCCCGTCGAGGCGGCGGCTGCCGTCTGACGCTCACTCTTCCTGACGACGGCTCGAACATGGCGCAACAACTCAGCGAAACCTATCGCGGATTTCATGTACTGATCGAAGCCGTGCCGCACGACGGCCACGGCCACGGCGTGCGCTTGCGCCGCACGATCACGCGGCAGTTGGGCGGTCGCCTGATGGCCGTGCGGGAGCGCGGCGGGACCGGTTTTTCCCACGTCGCGCCGAGCAGCGAGTCTCTGGCCGACGCGTTGCGCGACGCTCGGGAGGCGATCGACCGATTGCTCGGCGGCTGGCATCCGGCTTATGCGCAAGAGCCGGCCCATACGAACAACGCTCCGCGAGTGAACGGACCGGCTGCCGAAACCCGCATCGGCCTGTAAGGCCGGTTCGCGCCTGCCGGCGCGCTCTCGCGCCGCCCGCGCGCATACGTTGAACACGGTTCGAGGATGGCGATTCGCGGGCTCAAGGGTCTGCGGGACGCCCCACCAAATATCGCATCCCATGCGATCTCCTCTTGCCGCCTCTTTCTGCTACGCTGACCGCCAACTTTCAGACCGCCGCGCATGCATGCCGGCTGCGTAATCCGTTATTCCATCGCTCGTAAGGGGTATCGACCACAAATGTTTCGCATTTGTATGGTTAACCCCGATTTATACGTAAACGAACAAAAAGGAACATCTTATTTGTTGTTTTGATTTCCATTCTGAACATAAGTACCCGCCTCGCATACAGAGCAGCGGCATAAAAAAGCCGGAGACAAATGGATGAGCAACACCACCTCAAGCAAGGTTCCAGCCCGCAACTTTTCGCCTCACGGCGCGCTGAAAGTTCGTTTCGCCCGCCGGGCGCGCAGGCGAATGCCGCCCGCTTGAACGGGCCATGAACGCGCACGCCGCCAGCGCGGCTATCTGACGTCCAGCAGCAACCGCGGCACCGAAAAGCGACACAAAAAAGGAGAGCAATTTGGTCTTGGAACTGGAGCGGGTCACCGTCGTTTCGGGCGGGCAGACGCATCTGTACGGCGTCGATCTGAGGCTCGTCCCCGGTGCCATCAACGTGCTGCTCGGGCCGACCCAGGCGGGCAAGACCACGCTGATGCGCGTCATGGCAGGACTCGACAAGCCGGCCACGGGCCGCGTGCTGGCCGACGGCCGGGACGTGACCGGCGTGAGCGTGCGGCAACGCAACCTCGCGATGGTCTATCAGCAGTTCATCAACTATCCGGCGATGACGGTGTTCGACAACATCGCATCGCCGCTCAAACTGCAAAAGACCGCCGCCGACGAAGTGACGCGGCGCGTCAATGAAGTCGCGGCGAGGCTGCATATCGAACATCTGCTGCAACGGCGTCCGGCCGAACTGTCCGGCGGCCAGCAGCAGCGCTGCGCGCTCGCGCGCGCGCTCGTCAAGCGCGCTTCGCTGGTGCTGCTCGATGAACCCCTCGTGAATCTCGACTACAAGCTGCGCGAGGAATTGCGCGTGGAACTCGCCACGCTCTTCGCCGACGGCAAGACGACCGTGGTCTACGCGACCACCGAGCCGCTGGAGGCACTGCTGCTCGGCGGCTATACGGCGATCGTCGACAAGGGGCGCGTGTTGCAGCACGGCCCGACGCTCGACGTCTACAACGCGCCCGCCAGCGTCGAAGTGGCCGCCGTTTTCAACGATCCGCCGATGAACATGCTCGTCAGCGATCTGACCGCCCAGGGCACCGCGCGTCTGCCGATCGGCATCGAGGTGCCGGTCAGGCAGGCGGCGAACGGCGCCGGCACCTGCCGCATCGGCATTCGCCCGGGCCACTTGCGGCTCGCGCCGCGCACGGCGCAATCGGTCGCCGTGCCGTGCCGGCTCGAACTCGCCGAACTGAGCGGTTCCGAAACCTTCCTGCACCTGCATACGCACACCGGCGGCATCGACCTGATCGCGCAGTTGCAGGGCGTGCATCAGATCGAACTCGGCACGCAGCTCGACGTGTTCATCGACCCCGACGAACTGTTCATATTCGGCGCGGACACCAAACTGCTGTCCGGCCCGGAGGCGACTCATGGCGCGCATTGAGTTTCAGAATCTCGCGCACGCTTATGGTGTGAAACCCGGTGTGAAACCCGGCGCGCACCACGGCCCCGCTCCCGCGTCGCTCGAGGATTACGCGTTGCAGCCGATGAGCATGGTCTGGGAAGACGGCGGCGCGTATGCGCTGCTGGGGCCCTCCGGTTGCGGCAAGTCCACGCTGCTGAACATCGTCTCGGGACTCGTCACGCCGTCGGAAGGCAAGGTGCTGTTCGACGGACGCGACGTCACCGCGATGAGCCCGCGCGAGCGCAACATCGCGCAGGTGTTCCAGTTCCCGGTGATCTACGACACGATGAGCGTGTTCGACAACCTCGCGTTTCCGCTGCGCAACCGCAAGATCGCCGCCGCCGAAGTGCGCAAGCGCGTGCATGAAGTCGCGGAAATTCTCGACATGACGCGCGAATTGCCGCGCAAGGCGAGCAATCTCTCGGCGGACGCGAAGCAGAAAATTTCACTCGGGCGCGGACTCGTGCGCAAGGACGTCGCGGCGATCCTGTTCGACGAACCGCTCACCGTGATCGATCCGCACATGAAGTGGATCCTGCGCCGTCAGCTCAAGAAGATCCATCAGCAACTCAAGCTCACGCTCATCTACGTCACGCACGATCAGGTCGAAGCGCTCACGTTCGCCGACGAAGTGGTCGTGATGACCAATGGCCGCGTCGTGCAGAAAGGCGGACCGGAAGCGCTGTTCCTGCGGCCCGATCATTCGTTCGTGGGCTATTTCATCGGCAGTCCGGGGATGAATCTGTGCCCGGTCGATCTCGATGCCGATGGTGTGAAAGTCGGCTCGCAGCGCCTGCAACTCGACGCGAACACGCTCGCCACGCTCAAGCATGCGAACGGCACGCTGACGCTCGGCATCCGCCCCGAGTTCGTGCGCCTCGCCGACAGCGGCGAGGCCGGCGCGGTGAAGGCGCAACTGCTGCGCACGCAACAACTCGGCAACTACCAGTTGGTCACCGCGCAATGCGACGGCAATGTGTTCAAGGCGAAGGTGGATCCTCATGTGCAACTGAATGAAGGCTCGCTCTGGCTGCGTCTCGCCGCGCCCGAAACCGTGTTCTTCGCCAACGACGAAAGGATCGCACGATGAACAAGCCCATCAATCAGAAGGCGTGGCTGCTGGTCGTGCCGGTGTTCATCTGCGTCGCGTTCTCCGCGATCCTGCCGCTGATGACCGTGGTCAACTATTCGGTGCAGGACATCATCAGCCCGACGCAGCATGTGTTCGTCGGCACCGAGTGGTTCCGCGCGATCATGAACGACGGCGACCTGCGCGGCGCGCTCGGCCGGCAGATCATCTTTTCCGCGTGCGTGCTGCTGTTCGAGATTCCGCTCGGCGTCGGCCTTGCACTGGCGATGCCGGCCTCGGGCTGGCGCGCGTCGGCGGCGCTCGTCGTGCTTGCCATGCCCCTGCTGATTCCCTGGAACGTGGTCGGCACCATCTGGCAGATTTTCGGCCGCCCGGATATCGGCCTGCTCGGTTACGTGCTCAACGTCTCGGGCATCGAATACAACTACACTGCGAGCCCCACCGCCGCGTGGGTCACCGTGCTGGTGATGGACATCTGGCACTGGACGCCGCTCGTCGCCCTGCTCTGCTACGCCGGATTGCGCGCGATTCCCGACGCGTTCTACCAGGCCGCCGAAATCGACGGCGCGAGCCGCTTCGCCGTGTTCCGCTACATCGAGTTGCCGAAGATGCGCGGCGTGCTGATGATCGCGGTGCTGCTGCGCTTCATGGACAGCTTCATGATCTACACCGAGCCCTTCGTGCTGACCGGCGGCGGCCCCGGCGATTCCACCACGTTCCTGAGCCAGTATCTGACGCAAAAAGCGGTCGGCCAATTCGACCTCGGCCCGGCCGCGGCCTTTTCGCTGATCTATTTCCTGATCATCCTGCTGCTGTGTTTCATCCTTTACAACTGGATGGAGCGCGTCGGCAAGGGCGGCCCCGCCACCACGGGCACCGCGGCCGCCACCGGAGACGACCATGCGCAATGACCGCCGCTGGACGCGCACGCTGGTGCTGCTCGTCTACATTCTGTTCGCGCTGATTCCGCTCTACTGGATGCTGTCGATCTCGTTGCGCACCAACGAGGAAACGATGTCGACGTTCGCCATCTGGCCGCATCACGTGACCTTCGAGAACTACAAGGTGATCTTCACCGATCCGTCGTGGTACTGGGGCTACATCAACTCGATCATCTACGTGCTGATGAACACGGTGATGTCGGTGCTGGTCGCGCTGCCCGCCGCGTATGCGTTCTCGCGCTACCGCTTTCTCGGCGACAAGCACATGTTCTTCTGGCTGCTCACCAACCGCATGACGCCGCCCGCCGTGTTCCTGCTGCCGTTCTTCCAGCTCTATTCGAGCGTCGGTTTGATGGACACGTATATCGCCGTCGCGCTCGCTCACATGCTGTTCAACGTGCCGCTCGCGGTGTGGATTCTCGAAGGCTTCATGTCCGGCGTATCGCGTGAAATCGACGAGACCGCTTATATCGACGGCTATACGTTCCCCGCCTTCTTCGTGAAGATTTTCCTGCCGCTGATCAAATCGGGTGTGGGCGTGACGGCGTTTTTCTGCTTCATGTTCAGTTGGGTCGAACTGCTGCTCGCGCGCACGCTGACCACCGTCAACGCGAAACCGATCGCCGCCGTGATGACGCGCACGGTGTCGGCGGCGGGCATGGACTGGGGCGTGCTGTCGGCGGCGGGTGTGCTCACCATCGTGCCGGGCGCGCTGGTGATCTACTTCGTGCGCAACTACATCGCCAAGGGCTTCGCAATGGGGAGAGTGTGATGCTGACGTGGATGTACTGGACGCCCGAGGTGGCGATCTTCTTCGGCTGCGTCGTGCTGATGCTGGCCGGCATGACCGTGTGGGAACTCCGTTCGCCCACCATCGAGCGCAAGGGTTTTCTGCCGATCGCCACCACGCGCGGCGACCGGCTGTTCATTGGCCTTCTCACCGCCGCGTACATCAACCTCGCGTGGATCGGCATCGGCGCCGAAGGCGCGAACGCGTGGCCCGGCTTCGCGGCCTCGATGCTCGTGCTTCTGGCGATCATGTGGAAAGGCTGACGCCGCGGCGCAACTGAAAAAATACCGGCTCCCGTTGATGCCCCGGGCGGGCGCAGGAAGATGATCCAAGGGGTGTGGAGACACAGGAGAAGACCATGCAACAGAGGAGACGGATCGTCGCGCTCGCGGTCGCGGGCATTGTCGCGGGGGCCTTTGCGAACCACGCGGCGCTGGCCGGCATGCCCGAGGCGCAGAAATGGGTCGACAGCGAATTTCAGCCGAGCACGCTGTCGAAGCAGCAGCAGATGGACGAAATGAAGTGGTTCGTCGACACGGCCGCGAAACTGAAATCGCAGGGCGTGAAGGAGATTCACGTGGTGTCGGAAACGATCGACACGCACATGTACGAATCGAAAACGCTGGCCAAGGCGTTCACTGAAATCACCGGCATTCAGGTGAAGCACGACATCATCCAGGAAGGCGACGTCGTCGAAAAACTGCAGACGTCGATGCAATCCGGTCAAAGCATTTACGACGGCTGGATCTCGGATTCGGATCTGATCGGCACGCACTATCGCTATGGCGTGATCGTGCCGCTGTCCGACTACATGGCGGGCGAAGGCAAGCCGTACACGAATCCCGGTCTCGATCTGAAGGATTTCATCGGCACGAGCTTCACGACGGCGCCCGACAAGAAGCTCTATCAGTTGCCCGACCAGCAGTTCGCGAACCTCTACTGGTTCCGCGCCGACTGGTTCGCGCGCAAGGACTTGCAGGACAAGTTCAAGGCGAAATACGGCTACGAACTCGGCGTGCCGGTGAACTGGTCCGCGTATGAGGACATCGCCGATTTCTTCACGAACGAGGTCAAGACGATCGACGGCGAGAAGGTCTACGGGCACATGGATTACGGCAAGAAAGATCCGTCGCTCGGCTGGCGGTTCACCGATGCGTGGCTCTCGATGGCGGGCGAAGCCGATAAAGGCATTCCGAACGGCATGCCGGTCGACGAATGGGGCATTCGCGTGACGCCGGATGGCTGTCATCCGGTCGGGGCATCGGTCTCGCGCGGCGGCGGCACCAACAGCCCGGCCGCCGTCTTCGCGACGACGAAGTACATCGACTGGCTGAAGAAATACGCGCCGCCCGAAGCCTCGGGCATGACGTTCAGCGAAGCGGGCCCGGTGCCGGCGCAAGGCAAGATCGCGCAGCAGATCTTCTGGTACAGCGCGTTCACGGCGTCGATGCTCAAGCCCGGCAACGTGACCAATGCCGACGGCACGCCGAAGTGGCGCATGGCGCCGTCGCCGCACGGTCCGTACTGGAAGGACGGCATGCAGAACGGCTACCAGGACGTCGGCTCGTGGACGTTCTTCAAGTCCACGCCGCCGAACCAGCGCGCCGCCGCGTGGCTGTATGCGCAGTTCGTGACGTCCAAGAGCGTGTCGCTGAAAAAGTCGATCACCGGTCTCACGTTCATTCGCGATTCCGACATTCATAGCGATTACTTCACCAAGAACGCGGACAAGTACGGCGGTTTGATCGAGTTCTACCGCAGCCCGGCGCGGGTCGCGTGGACGCCGACCGGCAACAACGTGCCGGACTATCCGAAGATGGCGCAATTGTGGTGGAAGAACGTCGCGACCGCGGTGGCGGGCGAAAAGACGCCGCAAGCCGCGATGGATAATCTCGCGAAGGAAATGGACCAGGTCATGAGCCGGCTGCAGCGCGCGGGCATGAAGGTGTGCGCGCCGCAGTTGAATGCGGAAAGCGATCCGTCGAAGTGGCTGTCCGATCAGCACGCGCCGTGGAAGAAGCTCGCTAACGAAAAGCCGAAGGGCGAAACGGTGAAGTACGAGCAGTTGCTGTCCGCGTGGAAGGCGGGCAAGGTGCGGTAACCGCGGCGGTATGGCGGGAAGGTTTGAGGGGGCGGCACTTTTGGGTGCCGCCTTTTTTATTGGCTGAGACGCACGGGGCTTATGCTGCACCGCGCGCATTCCCCGCTCGGGCAAACCAGCGTTGTGACGCAACATGTTCCATTCGTTTACTTCGCCTCGTTTCCCATAGCATCTCGCGCGCTCGCGCTGCCCATGCATTTTCATTGTGTGGACACGGGCCGCCAGCGTTGCGCGCCGCAGCGCCGCGCGGCATGTTACAAAAAATCGCTGGCGGCGCGGTTCGTACGACCTAAATTCTTTTCAATCCCTGATGGTTGTCGTTAGCGCAAATGGACGCCAAGGCGGACGCACGTCCATAGGCCAGCAACGCAGACCGTGTTCGTAACGAAGTCCGTAGCCGACGCGCTGACGGTATCCAGCGCTTGCGGCCCGTAGCATTGAAGCGGCAGTAGAACCGACGAAAAAAATGGCGAACCAGGCGGGCGCTTTCGAGACGTTTCATCGCGGGCGTATCAGCCGAGCCGAGCAATGCGAATCTCTCCTTTTCAGGCTGCGTGGAAGCTGCCGCTCCAACTGTTATGGGTCGCATATAAAAAGGAGTCTTTCATGCGACGCAACAAGTCTGTTCAGTATCTGGCCGGAATTCCGTTCGCCGTCATGCTGGCGGCCAGCACCACGAGCTGGGCTGCGCCCACGCTTGTTTCGGGCGCCAGTCCGTTTGCAAGCTGCAACATTGGCGGGCCCGGCACGCTCTACGTGAACGCCGAGGTCGAACCGTGGCTGGCCGTGAATCCCACCAATCCTTCCAATCTCATCGGAGTCTGGCAACAGGACCGATGGTCGAACGGCGGCGCGCATGGACTCGTGGCAGGCTTCTCGTTCGATGGCGGCCTGACGTGGAGACAGACGCCGCTGCCCTTCAGCGCTTGCGCCAACGGTCTTGGATATGAGCGCGCTTCCGACCCGTGGGTGTCCATCGGTCCCGACGGCACCGCCTACTCCGTGTCCATTTCATTTAACCAGTCCAACAACAGCAATGCGGTGGGCGCGGCCGTTTCCCGGGACGGCGGTCAGAGCTGGGGGAATCTGAGTGTTCTCATCGCCGACAATGAGCCGACACTGCAATTCTTCAACGACAAGGAATCGGTGACCGCGAATCCCATCAAGGCCGGGGTGGCCTATGCGGTCTGGGACCGGCTCGAACTGCCGAACGGCAACCCCTACGCCAACCTGCATACCGCCGCCTTCCGGGGCCCGGCGATGTTCGCGAGGACCGTCGACGGCGGCGTGACCTGGAGTTCACCGTCAGTCATCGTGGACACCCCCGCGCGCCAGCAGACGATCGGCAATCAGATCGTGGTCAACTCGCAGGACGGCACGCTGTACAACTTCTTCGATCTGATCAGCCCGCCGTTCAGCAAGGCGGCCGGCAAGGTCGCGTTCGTCAGGTCGACCGACGACGGCGCCACATGGAGCAAGCCGCAGATCATCTCGGGTCTGCAAACCGTATCGGTCACGGACCCCAACACGGGACAGCCGGTACGCACCGGCGACATCATCCCCGAACCGGCGATCGATCCGACGACAGGGCAACTCTATGTCGTCTGGCAGGACTCGCGTTTCAACGGCGGCCAGTACGACGAGATCGCACTGTCGACGTCGACGGATGGCGGGCGGACGTGGAGCGCACCGATTCGCGTGAACACGCCCTCCGGAAAACCCGCGTTCAATCCGTCGGTTCGCGTCAATTCGGCCGGAACAGTCGCCGTCACGTATTACGATTTCCGCGACCTCGCGGCGGGCAACACGACGACGCTGCCGACCAACTACTGGCAGACCACCTCGACCAACGGCGGCGCCAGTTTCGGCAGTGAGTTGAAGCTGTCCGGTCCGTTCGACATGATGACCGCGCCCGTTGCCGGCGGATTCTTCCTCGGTGACTATTCGGGCCTGGATGCAAGAGGCACGTCGTTCCTCTCGTTCTTCGTTCAAACCAACTCGGGCAACACGTCCAATCGCACGGATGTCTTTTTCGTGGCGCCCTAGTTCCTGTCAGTCTGACGAATCGCCGACCGCCCCCATGCAACTGGGCGGCCGGTGCCTTGCATGAGCGCCGATGGGAAGGAAAGCCACGCCGCCGTCTATGCCATGATCCCGTATATCAAACCGAATAACGGAGATCAGGATGAACGGCAAATGGTTTTCGAGGTTCTCCAGCTACCTTTCGACAATGACTGGACGGCCCACCACTTTTGTCGTCGCCGTTGGGCTGGTGGTCGCCTGGGGATTGACCGGCCCGCTGTTTCACTTCAGCGACACATGGCAACTGGTGATCAACACATCGACCACGATCGTCACGTTTCTGATGGTGTTCCTCATTCAGAACACGCAGAACCGCGATACGGCCGCCATGCAGATCAAGCTCGACGAACTGATCCGCGCAATGGAAGGCGCGCACAACGCGCTGCTCGATCTCGAGGAACTCGACGAAAAAGATCTACGCCGTTTCCGCAAGCAGTATGAAAAACTGGCCGAGGCCGCGCGCACGGCGCTGAGCGAAGGCGGCACCGACACCGATTCGCCGTTCATCGACAACAGGGATGCCGATGAGCATAAGGATGGCGATGAGCGCCGCGACAACGAGGGCCGAGATCGCAAGCCGGGCGCCCCGCCGCCACGCCGCTAGGCGACGCGCCGCGCGTCGCCCGTGCTTCTATGGACAAGCGACATGGTCGCTCTTCGAGCCGACATAGATGCTGTCCACCTTGCATCGGGAAGTGGACTTCGCGCCGTTGACCGTGAAGTGCGCGTCGCCGGGTTGATGACAGCCTTTCGTCACTTCCAGCACGCAGGCCTGTGGACCGTCGATGATCTTCTGAAGCGCCGTGCTCTTGTTCCGCAAATACTCCGTCGCCTCCGACTTCGTGTATTGCGCGACGTTGCTGTTCTCCTGACTGTCCCAACCGTCCTCGAATTGAATCGCCGCGTAGCCGGGCGTGCCGGCGAAAAGCAGTGCAGCGCAAAGAAAGATAAATCTGAGCATGTCGTTCTCCTGGTGGTTGACGCGTCTTTATTGTCTTTTGCGTCGCGGCGCGTTTCCATGGAGCAAACGACATGGGGCGACTACCCATGCCGGGCGACATACTCCGTCGATGAAAGGAGAAGATCATGCAAGGGAAGCGGACAAACCCGGCGCAGACCTGGAAGCCGCAGCGCTTGAGCAATGCTCCGGGCAAAAAAAACCAAACGACTCGTGACCGTTACAACCGCGCATAAGGCTGCGATAACGCCTTGGCGGAGCGAATGAGATCTTCCAGCATCGTCGCGCGCTTTTCCGGCGCGGTGTCGCGGCTCGTCATGAAGCAAAGCGCGGCCACGGCCAGGCCCGAGCGGTCGCGAATGGGCGCTGCCATGCAGTAGCGAAACGTGTGCGAGAGCCCTTCGGTGCAGCAGTACCCCAGTTCGGCCGCGCGTTCGACGTCGCTGAGAAACACCTCGAATTCAACGCGCCGGCCATTGTCGAGCACGAAGTCTTCGTCTGGAATCAACGCGCGAATCTCGTTCGCGCGCAGGTGCGCGAGCAATAGGCGGCCCGTTGCGGTCCACGGAATCGGCACCTTCACGCCGATGTCGGAACTGATATTGAACGGCCGCGAGCTGTTCTCCGACAACACCACCGTGTACTTGTTGCCTTCGAGCATGCACAGTTGCGCGGTCTCGTCGTGATTGCGGACCAGCGCGAGAATCGCCTGATGCGCGCGGCTGATCAGATCGTTGTGCACCGCATAGTCGGACCCGTAGTAATGCATCTCGCGGCCGAAAAACACGCTGCCGTCCGCGGCGGTTTCGAGCCATCCCGCTTCCGTGAGAATCGTGACCAGTTCGTAGATGCTCGAACGCGGCGCACCGGTCGCTTCGATCAACTCGCGCATCGTCAGCGGACGCCGCGCGATATGCAACTGCTTGAGTATGCCGACAACGCGGTCGACTCCCCTCGCCCTCGATGATTCAGGTGCAGGCATGCATTCAACTCCGTCGGCGACAGGTTTTCGTTAGTGGTCGAGTACGCGATGCAGGAACTGGCGCGTGCGCTCGTTCTGCGGATTCACGAAAATCTGTTCGGGAGCGCCCTGCTCCGCGATCACACCCTTGTCCATGAACACGACGCGATCAGCGGTCTTGCGTGCGAAGCCCATCTCGTGCGTGACGACAACCATCGTCATGCCGTCGCGCGCCAAGCCGCGCATGACCTCGGTGACTTCGCCGACCAGTTCGGGGTCGAGCGCGGACGTGGCTTCGTCGAAGAACATGATGCCCGGCTCGACGGCCAACGCCCTCGCGATCGCCACGCGCTGCTGCTGGCCGCCCGAAAGCTGGCTCGGGTAATGCTCGGCGCGATCGGCGAGACCCACGCGATCGAGCGCGTCGAGCCCACGCTTGCGCGCGTCCGCCGCGCTCATCTTGCGCGCCTTGATGAGCGCGAGCGTCACGTTGCCGAGCGCGGTCTTGTGCGGAAACAGGTTGAACTGCTGAAACACCATGCCCACGTGGCCGCGAATGTCGCGCGCGCGGCGCGCGTCGTGCAGCGGTACTTCATTGACCCAGACCTCGCCCGCATCGGCGGTTTCGAGACCGCTCATGATGCGCAGCACCGTGCTTTTTCCGGAACCGGACGCGCCGATCAGCACGAGGACTTCTCCTGGGCTAACGTCGAGGTCGATGCTCTTCAGAACCTGCGTGGCGCCGAACGACTTGCTGACGCCGGCAAGATTGATGATCGGCTTCGACGTAATGACGCTGGTCATGACAACACGCTCCTTCTTCGATCATGGTGGCGCACCCACTGCGATAGCGGAAAGCACACGATGAAATACAGCACGGCGACCAGTCCATAGATTTCGACCGGCTTTCCGACCCGGTCGACGATGGCCTGGCCGCCGTGCATCAACTCCGACATGCCGATCATGCTGACGATCGACGTATCCTTGATGAGCGACAGATACTGGCCGATGAGCGGCGGCATGACGATCTTCCCGGTTTGCGGCAGCGCCACCGAAAAGAACGTTTGCGTCTTGCTGAGGCCGAGAATCTGCGAGACTTCCCATTGGCCCTTGGGGACCGCCTCGATACCCGAGCGGAACACCTCGGCGATATAGGCGCCTTGATAAATGCTCAAACCCAACGCTCCCGCCGCGAACACGTCGATTGCATAGCCGAAATACGACACGCCGAAATAGATCAACATCAGCGTGATCAGCACGGGCGTGCCGCGAAACAGTTCCGTGTAGAGCCGCGCGATGCGTGGCGTGCCCCACGGCCCGAATGAGCGCAATACCGCCGCGAGCAGTCCGATCAGCGTGCCGCCGACGATCGATGCCGCTGAAAGCAGCAACGTCATCAATAATCCTTGCAGCAGGATCGACAGGCTGGTCAACAGCAAGTCGCTAGACATGTTCGATCTCCGGTTGAGGCGCTTACGTGCGGTCGGCTTGCCGCGCGGCGAAGAACAGCCGGCGCGCGCGCTTCTTCATGACGAGCGGCGGATGAAAGATCCGCGCGCCGAGCTGGCCCGCCGCCCATGACAGCACGTTGCTCAGCACCAGATACGCGGCGAGCGTGATCGCGAACGTTTGAATGTAGAGCAGCGTGCGCGCATTGATGACGGTCGCGGTT
This sequence comes from Paraburkholderia sp. 22099, assembly GCF_052045835.1. Classification (NCBI taxonomy): domain Bacteria; kingdom Pseudomonadati; phylum Pseudomonadota; class Betaproteobacteria; order Burkholderiales; family Burkholderiaceae; genus Paraburkholderia; species Paraburkholderia sp. 22099. Next base: position 48,709 of record NZ_JBQEPU010000033.1, read on the forward strand.
CCGCTCAACTCCGGCAACGCGATTGCGGACAGCAGCGAGGTGCCGAGCAAAAGCTGGATCAGGTTATTCACGATCGCCGGATAAACGGCGCGGGCCGCCTGCGGCAGCACGACCTCCATGAAAATCTGCGAGCGTTCCAACCCGAGAATCGACGCGGCCTCCAACTGGCCGCGCGGCACCGACTGGATGCCCGCGCGAAACACTTCAGCCAGATAAGCGCCGACGTTGACGCCCAGCGCGATCACACCGGCCGTATAGGCGTTAAGCGTGACGCCGAGCGAAGGAAGACCGAAGAACACGATGAAGATTTGCAGCAGCACCGGCGTGTTGCGAATCGCCTCGATATAGACACGCGCGACCACTCGCAACAACCTGATGCGCGCTGCGCTTGCGAGCGCCGTCAGCAAGCCGAGCAGCATGGCGATGGCGAAGGCGAGCAACGTGACCTGGAGCGTCAGCCACGCGGCGCGAACGAAATCGTTCGAATAACCCGCGAGGGTCACCCATTCATAGCTCATGATTCCTCCGTCTCTCGCGCGGCATTCGGCCCACCGCCGATCAGTATTGCGGATTCAGCGGAAAGCGCGGCTCTGCGCCGAACCACTTCTTGTAGAGTTGCGCGTTCATCTTCGACGCGTTGATCTGGAACAGGAACAGGTTCAGGTAGTTGAGCCAGATCTGATCGCCCGCCTTGACGCCGAATGCGTTGTATTCGAGCGGAACCAGCGCTTCGTCGGTCACGGTCAGGTTCGGATCGAGCGATGCCTGATACGCGAGAAAGTTGTTGTCCTCGATCATCGCGTCGGCCTGGCCCTGCTTCACCGCGAGGATCGCGGCTTGCGAGCTGTCGAATTCCTGGATCTTCACCTTCATGTTCAGCGAGCGCACTTCGTCGCCATTGGTCGAACCCTTGACGGTGGCAATCGTGCGATCCGCCATGTCGTTGACGGACTTGATGCCGCTGCTCTTCTTCACGAGCAGCGCTTCGCTCGCCACCACATACGGATTGGTGAACGCGATTTCCTTCGCCCGTTCCAGATTGCGAGTGAAGTTGCAGAACACCACGTCGACCTTGCTGGTTTGCAGATTCGGAATACGGTTCGCGCTCGTCGTATTCACGACTTCGAGCTTCACGCCCATCTGCTTCGCCAGTTCTTTCGCGAGATCGACGTCGTAGCCATCGGGCTGGCCATCCTTGTCATAAAAGCCGAACGGCGCAAACGTCAGGCAATCGCCGACTCGCAACGTCCCGCGCTGAAGCACCTGTTTCAGCGTCGAATCGGCCGCGGCCCCAGGCTGATCCGACGGCGCGACCTTCGTGCAACCGGCGAACACGAGCAGACCGGTCACAGCGAACAAACAAGCGAATCTGGCGCTTTCTCTGACAAATCTCATTTTGGGTTCCGCTCGGAAAGAAAGAAGGTCGGCGCGATTGAATCGACGCTGAGGCGCTCATGCGCGGCTGTCCGATATACCGGAATGCAATCCGGCACAGCAGATGGAGCGCAGTGTTTCACGGAAAAAAAACCGTTGCAATGGGGTGGACAACGGGTACGCGATGCACCCGCAACGCGTGCGAAGCGCGATGCGCTAACGCGTGCTGTCGGCCTCGGCTTCCGCGAAACGGCCGCGCAGAAACTCCAGAAACAGTTGCACGACCTTCGGCAGCGTGCGGCCGACGAGCGTCTGCAATTCGATGCAGCGCGCGTCCATGCCGAGGTCATGAATCGGAATCACCGCCAGTTCGCCGCGCAGTTGCCGGTGTCGAACCGTGACTTCGCCCGCGATCGAAATGGCGTCCGACGCCAGCGCGAAATTATGGAGCGACACGATGTAGTTGCTCACCACGACGGGCTCGATCACGAGGCGCAACTGGCTCGCGACGATATCGAACACTTGCCGGATCGTCGTGCCGGTGTCGGGCAGTGCGAGCGGATAAGCGCTCACTTGCGACAGCGATACCTGTTCGAAGCGCGCGAGCGGATGGCCGCGGCGCATCACCGCCATGACGGGCGCCGCCTGCCGGTGCTCGACCTTGATTTCGCTCTGCGGCGTCCGGCTGAACGTCACGCCGATGTCCGCTTCGCCCTTGCGCACGCGCCGCGTCACCTCGGCCGGCGCGCTCACCAACAGTTGGAAGATCATGCCCGGATACTTTTCGCGGAAGTCAGAGATCACCTGCGGCAAAAACTCGATCGCGAAGCCCTCAGAGGTCGCGACCCGCACCAGGCCGCGCCGCAAGCCTTGCAGCGCATCGACGTCCTGCACCAGCCGGTCCGCTTCGAGCGCCATGCGAAACGCGTAAGCGGCGAGCATTTCGCCCGCCGCGCTCGCGACCATGCCGCGCGGCCGGCGCTCGAACAGCGGCGTGCCGAGCGCCTGTTCGAGGTTGGCGATCTGGCGGCTGATCGCCGAGCCGGCAACATTCAACCGCGTCGACGCTTCACTGATCGAGCCGCATCGCACGACCTCGAGAAAATAGCGCAGCGAGGTTTCCTGAAGATGGTGATGTTTCATGCCGGTCGTCCCATGCTGCGTGTGCGATGCCGCGTGTGCGATGCCATTTCGGCAACGGAGATTTATTGTTTCGATAATAGTCGCAACAAAATTCCCCGATTAGTCTTCTCCTGTGATCGCATGACGTGAATCGTCGCGTCGTGGCGGCAACCTCTTCATGGGAGCTTGCAATGAATCGTCGTGCCGAACCCTTGCGCCTCGCGCTGCTCGCTGTTTGCCTGTCGGTTTCGCTGCATGCCCATGCGGGCAAGTCGAACGACACGCTCATTTACGCGTCCGACAGCGAGCCCGAGAACATCTCGCCTTATCACAACAATTTGCGCGAAGGCGTGATCGTCGCGCACATGGTGTGGGACACGCTGGTCTACCGCGACCCCGCCACCGGCAGCTACAAGCCGGAACTGGCCACCGCGTGGAAATGGGAATCGCCGACCGCGCTGCTGGTCGATCTGCGCCGCGACGTGTCGTTCCAGAACGGCGACAAGTTCACCGCCGACGACGTCGTCTTCACGCTCAACTACGTGGTCTCGCCCGACTCGAAGGTCGTCACGCGGCAGAACACCGACTGGATCAGGAGCGCCGAGAAAGTTGGCGACTACCAGGTTCGCATCAACCTGAAGGCGCCGTTCCCGGCGGCGCTCGAATATCTCGCCGGCCCCACGCCCATCTATCCCGCGGCCTACTTCAAGAAGGTCGGCCTCGAAGGCTTCAGCAAGGCGCCGATCGGCACCGGTCCGTACAAGATCACCGCCGTCACGCCGGGCGTCGGCGTGACGATGGTGAAGAACCCCGCTTACTTCAAGGGCAGCCCGCTCGGCACGCCGAAGATCGGCACCGTCAAGTTCGTCGTGATTCCCGATCCCGAAACGCGCTCGGCGCAATTGATGACCGGCGCGGTGGACTGGATCTGGCGCGTGCCCGCCGACCAGGCCGATTCGCTCAAGGCGTCGCCGGATCTGACGGTGATCGGCGGCGAGACCATGCGGGTCGGCTATCTGTCGATGGACGCCGCCGGCACCTCCGCGCCGAACTCGCCGTTCAAGGACGCCCGCGTGCGCCAGGCGGTCAACTATGCGATCAACCGCGCCTCGCTCTCGAAGGATCTGGTGCGCGGCGGCAGCCAGCCGGTCTACGCGGCGTGCTTTCGCACGCAGTTCGGCTGCGATACGTCGGGCGTCGTCAAGTACGAATACAACCCCGCGAAAGCCCGCGAGTTGCTGAAGGCCGCCGGTTATCCGAACGGCTTCGAAACGGATCTCTATGCGTATCGCGAGCGCGAATACGCGGAGGCGTTGATCGGCGACTTGCGCAAGGTCGGCATCAACGCACGGCTGCATTATTTGCAGTACGCCGCGCTGCGCACCGCGCAGCGCTCCGGCAAGACGCCGCTGACGTTCCAGGCGTGGGGTTCGTTCTCGGTCAACGATGCGTCCGCCTTCGTGAGCGTCTATTTCAAGGGCGGCCCCGACGACAGCGCGAAAGACGCGACCGTGGCGAAGTGGCTCGATACCGCCGATACGTCGAACGATCCCGCGGTCCGCAAGGCGGATTACGCGCAGGCGCTCAACCGCATCAGCAAGGAAGCGTACTGGGCGCCGCTCTTTTCCTATTCGACGAACTATGCCTTTACGTCGTCGCTGAACTTCAAGGCGTATCCCGACGAGTTGCCGCGCTTTTACGAGGCGAGCTGGAAATAAGCCGCGCGCGCGTTTTGCCGACGCGCTGTTTCGTTACCTCACTTTGCTGGAGCGCTCATGCTTGCCTACGTGCTTCGCCGGCTCGGTCTCGCAATCGCGGTCGCGCTGACCGTGTCGATCGTCAGCTTCGCGCTGCTGCACTTCTCCGGTGACCTGGCGACCGCGATCGCGGGACCGGAAGCGACCGCTGCGCAGGTCGACGCGCTGCGGGTGCAATACGGCCTCGACCGTCCCGTGACCGCGCAGTATGTCGACTGGTTGTGGCACGCGGTTCATCTGGACTTCGGCCGCTCGTTCTTCTTCCAGTCGTCGGTAATGGAACTGATCGCCGAGCGCCTGCCGATCACGCTGAAGCTTGGCGGCATTGCGCTGCTGATCGCGGTGCTGGTCGCGATTCCGCTAGGCGTGATCGCGGCGCTCTACCGCGACAGTTGGGTCGACCGCCTCGCGCTGCTGATCGCGGTGATCGGCCAGGCCATGCCGAGCTTCTGGTTCGGCCTCACGCTGATCCTGGTCTTCGCGGTCGGCCTCAAATGGCTGCCGGTGGCGGGCAACGCCAGTTGGCAGCATTTCGTGTTGCCGGCCATCGCGCTCGGCTACTACGCGACGCCCGCGATGATGCGGCTCACGCGCGCCGGCATGCTCGACGTGCTCGGCGCGGACTACATTCGCACCGCGCGCGCCAAGGGTCTGAGTCCGGCTCGCGTCGTGTTCAAGCATGCGCTGCGCAATGCGCTGATTCCGGTGGTCGCGCTCGCCGCCGTGGAACTGGGCTTCATGCTCGGCGGTTCGGTGGTGATCGAATCGGTGTTCTCGCTGCAAGGTCTCGGCCAGCTCGCATGGGACGCCATCGCCCGCAACGACTTTCCGGTCGTGCAGGCCGTCGTGCTGATCATCGCCATGTTCTATATCGCGCTGACCTTTCTCGCCGACGTCGCCAATGCGGCGCTCGACCCTCGCATCCGCACTCGCTAGGAACGGCTCATGGCATCGCACTCCCCCACCTTGCCCGCGCTGCGCGTCGACACCGCGCCGGTGCCGCCGTGGCGCCGCGCGCTGCGCCGTGTGCTCGGCCAGCACGGTCTGACGATCGGCGCGACGCTCCTCGCGATCATCGTCATGGCCGCGCTGTTCGCACCGCTGCTCGCGCCGCACGATCCCTACGGCCAGGATCTGTCGCGCCGTCTGCTGCCGCCGGTGTGGCACGCCAAGGGCAGTTGGCTGCATGCGCTCGGCACCGACAAACTCGGCCGCGATTATCTGAGCCGGCTGCTGTACGGCGCGCGCGTCTCGCTGATGATCGGCGCGGCCGCGGCAGCCATCTCGGGGCTGATCGGCACGACGCTCGGCGTACTCGCCGGCTATTTCGGCGGCCGCGTCGACGGCCTGATCAGCTACGTCATCACGACGCGGCTCGCGATGCCGGTCGTGCTGGTCGCGCTCGCCATGTCGTCGCTGATCGGCGGTTCGCTCAAGACTGTGATCCTGCTGCTCGGCCTGCTGCTGTGGGACCGCTTCGCGGTCGTATCGCGCTCCGTCACGCAGCAGTTGCGCGACGCCGAATTCATCGCCGCGGCCAAGGCCGTGGGCGCATCCACGTTCTACATCCTGTTGCGCGAACTGCTGCCGAACATCATGAGCGCGCTGATCGTCGTGGCGACGCTCGAAATGGCGCACGCGATCCTGCTCGAAGCCACGCTGTCGTTTCTCGGTCTCGGCGTGCCGCCGCCGATGCCGTCATGGGGGCTGATGATTTCCGAAGGCAAGGCGTACATGTTCTTCCAGCCGTGGGTGATCCTGATTCCGGGCAGCGCGCTCGCGGTGCTGGTCCTCGCCATCAATCTGGTGGGCGACGGCATGCGCGATCTGACCACCCCCGACGGCCGCTAACGAGGAGACAGACGATGGACGTATTGCTCGACGTCAACAACCTGCAAGTCGATCTGCCCACGCCAAACGGCATGCTGCACGCGGTGCGCGGGATCGACTTCCAGATCGAGCGCGGCGAGATGCTGTGTCTCGTCGGCGAATCCGGCTGCGGCAAATCGATGACCTCGCTCGCGCTGATGGGCCTGCTGCCGCGTCGCGCGACGCGGCGCGCGAACCGGCTCGCGTTCGACGGCATCGACTTGCAGACGCTCGACAACCGCGCGATGAGCAAGCTGCGCGGCAACCGCATCGCGATGATCTTCCAGGAGCCGATGACGTCGCTAAATCCGTCGTACACGCTCGGCAACCAGCTTTGCGAAGGACTGCGGCAACATCGCAACGTATCGGGCCGCGAGGCGCGCGACCGCGCTGTCTATCTGCTCGAACGCACGGGCATCGCCAACGCCGCCGAGCGGCTCGGCCAATATCCGCATCAGCTCTCGGGCGGCCTGCGCCAACGGGTCATGATCGCGATGGCGCTCATGTGCGAACCCGATCTGATCGTCGCCGACGAACCGACCACCGCGCTCGACGTGACGATCCAGGCGCAAATCCTGCGCATGCTGCGCGATTTACAGCGTGAATTCGGCACCGCCGTGCTGTTCATCACACACGACCTGGGCGTGGTCGCGCGAATCGCCGATCGCGTCGCCGTGATGTACGCGGGACAGGTGGTGGAAACCGCGCCCGTCGCGCAACTTTTCGCGCGGCCGGATCATCCGTACACGCGCGGCCTGCTCAACAGCATTCCCGTGCGCGGCAAGACGGCGCCGGGAAGTCATCTCGATGCGATTCCCGGCGTCGTGCCCTCGCTCGTCGGCGAGATCGACGGCTGCGCGTTTCGCAACCGCTGTTCGCTTGCTCGCGAGGCTTGCGCGCAAACGCAGCCGTTCGTCGAAACAGAGGCCGGTCATCACGCCCGCTGCATGTTGGCCGAAGCGTGCGCCGAGGAGGTGTTGCGATGAATGCCGTCATGCCCTCTCCCGCTGCATCAGCGGGAAACGCTGCGCGAAACGACATCGCGCTCGAGTTGTGCGCGCTTGGCCGCACCTTTGAACTGGGCCGCGGACTGTTTCGCGCGCCGCGCCTGTTCAAGGCCGTGGACGATGTGTCGCTGCGGCTCTATCGCGGCGAGACGCTCGGTCTGGTCGGCGAATCGGGATGCGGCAAGAGCACGCTCGCGAAGATGCTGCTCGGCCTGCTCGCGCCCACCACCGGCAGCGTGCTGATCGACGGCCAGCAGATCGACCCGCGCGCGTCGCTGCAAATGGCGCAAAAGATCCAGCCGATCTTTCAGGACCCGTATTCGTCGCTCAATCCGCGCAAGACCGTCGCGCAGATCGTCGGCCTGCCCTTGCTGCTGCACCGTCGCGGCACACGCGCGAGCCAGGCCGCCGAAGTGAAACGGATGCTCGACCTCGTGGGCATGCCGGAACGCACGCACCGGCAGTACCCGAATCAGTTGTCCGGCGGACAGCGGCAGCGCGTCGCCATTGCCCGCGCGTTGATTTTGCGGCCCGGCATTCTGATTTGCGACGAACCGACTTCCGCGCTCGACGTCTCCGTGCAGGCGCAAATTCTCAACCTGCTGCTCGACCTGAAGGCCGAGTTCGGCTTGAGCTATTTGTTCATCAGCCACGACCTGGGCGTGGTCGAACATCTCGCGGACCGCGTCGCCGTGATGTATCGCGGCAGCATCGTCGAACAGGCGAGCCGCGAAGACATTTTCGCCAATCCGCGCAATCCGTACACGCGGACCCTGCTGTCCTCCGTGCTGACGCCGGAGCCGGGCCTCGGCCTGCCCGAACTGAACCGCGACGCGGCCTGAACACCTACTTTTTACTGGAGATCGACACGATGAACCGCAGCCACGCCATCGACATGGCTACCTCCTATTTCGACGACGGCCGCTTCATGCACGTACTGGCCGAACGCGTCGCGCTGCATACGGAAAGCCAACTGGCGTCGAGCCGGCCTGCACTCTACGCGTACCTGCATGAGCAGATGGTGCCGGAACTCGAGGCGCTCGGTTTCACCTGGCAGATCGTCGACAACCCGATTCCGGACAAGAGCCCGTTTCTGATCGCCGAAAGAATCGAGGACCCGTCGGCGCTGACCGTGCTGACTTATGGACACGGCGACGTGGTCCCCGGTTACGACGCGCAGTGGCGCGCGGGGCTCGACCCGTGGCGTATCGTCGTGGACGGCGACCGCTGGTATGGACGCGGCACGGCCGACAACAAGGGGCAGCACACGATCAACCTCGCCGCGCTCGCGCAGGTGATCGACGCGCGCGGCGGCCGGCTCGGCTACAACGTCAAGGCGATCATCGAAATGGGCGAGGAAACCGGCTCGCCCGGCCTCGCGAGCGTGTGCGCCGACCATCGCGAGGCGCTTGCGGCGGACCTGTTCATCGCGTCGGATGGTCCGCGCGTGGCGGCGTCGCGGCCGACGATCTTCCTCGGCTCGCGCGGCAATTTCAACTTCACGATGCGGCTGGAATTGCGCGAGGGCGCGCATCATTCGGGCAATTGGGGCGGCCTCCTGCGCAGCCCCGGCATCCGCCTCGCCAACGCGCTCGCCACGATGGTCGACGCGCAGGGGCGGATTCTCGTCAAGACGCTGCTGCCGGAATCGCTGCCGCAAAGCGTGCGCGACGCGCTGCGCTCGATCGAGGTCGGCGGCGGTCCGAACGATCCCGAGATCGATCCGAACTGGGGCGAGCCGGGACTCTCGCCCGTCGAGCGGCTGATCGGTTGGAACGCGCTCGAAGTGCTGGCGTTCAAGACCGGCAATCCCGAGTCGCCGGTCAATGCGATTCCGGGCTATGCGTTCGCGCACTGTCAATTGCGCTACGTGGTCGGCAGCGATAGCGAGAACCTGCTGCGGCACATTCGCGAGCACCTGGACATGCACGGCTTCACCGATATCGAGGTCACGACGAGCGGCACGCCGATGCAGGCGACGCGGCTCGATCCCGACGATCCGTGGGTGCGCTGGGGACTCGCTTCGATTCAGGCGACCACAGGGGAGGAGCCGGCGCTTTTGCCTAACCTGGGCGGGTCGCTGCCGAACGACGTGTTCGCGGAGATTCTCGGTTTGCCGACGCTGTGGGTGCCGCATTCGTATGCCGCGTGCTCGCAGCATGCGCCGAATGAGCATTTGCTGGGTAGCGTTGCACGGCAGGCGTTGCAGATCATGGCGGGGTTGTTTTGGGATCTGGGGGAACAGGGGGCGGGAGTTCGCGAGGGAGTGCGGGTGGCGGGGGCGGTGGGTTAGACGGGGAAGCAACTACGATTCATCCAGGGAGCAAGGGATGGGCAGGACGGAGAACCCTGGCGCAGACGACGCCGCCAGGGCGCAGAAGATTGGGCAGATCCCATTCACTTCATCATGCTCCCGGCCGGTCGCGTAGCACCCCGTTTTGCCAGGAGCGTGTCCTCGTATGGATTCGGATTTACATTCCTGTTTTGAACGACGCAGAACAAATCAATTAGTGAATGCCATTGCTCTGGTACAGACCCAATCCTGACCAAGATTCGGTTGAAGTTCGGCGGTCCCCTACGTCTGAATTTTGTGTTTGCATTTAGGTTGGCAGGTCGGATAGCATCAAGCGCAACTGATTCCCTTGGCGCTTATAAATGTCCTGCTGGTTGTTCCGGTCGGAACGACTTCGAGGTTATTTGTCGTATCGGTAAGCAGGACATCGGTGTAGCTTACGCACGCCAGCACTGAACTCTGTCCGGATGGGCAAGAAAAGCTTCCCGGCCCCGGCGGCTCTACTGTGATGCTGGATACGACACGGCCATTCTTTACTTTTACGTTTGTGAGACTGGCGCTGATAGGCGATGGGCCCACCTTATTGGTGGATTGGGGATGGTTGCCGCCGCCATTGATGCAGGCATACACGGCGGTACCGCTCGCCGTCAGCGTATAGCTGACATCGGCGTTGCCCAGCCCGCGTTCGTCAAAGGCCACGGTCAGTGCTCCGTTGGAACCGACACTCGCGTCCGCACTGAAGAAAAACGCTGCTAAGGCTGAAGCCGCGACAACGGAAAGAGCCGCTGCTACTATCACTTTTTTCATTTCAACCTCACTCGAAAATGAAAATGGAAAGTCCTGTATTGTGCTCAACTTCCAATCTGTGTTGCTTTCTGCGCTTGCGAAATTCGTCAAAGCTTTTCCCTGCGGCCTAGCGATAGGCAACGCACAGTCGTCGACACTGCTGTCGGAATGAATAAAAGGCTGGTGATAATCTAAATAACGCGAATTGCTGGTCTCCTCCTTTTTGTATTAAAAATATAGATGCTTGTATTTATGGGATTTGCTACGGATAATTTAATTTCCGTCGCCTATATTTCATGACCCAGTATAGGTTTATTGGAAGACGTCTTTTACAGTCGCCTTCGGACAAATCCCCCGTCTGCGACGCCGCTTGTGGCGATGCCGAGCGGCAGCTTCGGCCGATTCGCGATGGCCGCTTATGCGAGTTGCGGAGGTGACTCCAATGGCGATCGAGTACTTTGCTGGGACTAATTCAGGCACAAGAACATTACAGTGCCGCGCTCGCAGGTTGGCATGGCGTGCGCGCTTTACGTGCGTGACGCTACCGATTGCTTTTCGGACCCATTCGCCGTTTCATTCTCTTCTGACGATCCTTGGGAGAAGCGCATGGAACATCCACTTCCCGACGCGCCACAGCGCTTCGTTATCAGCCATGACGCCGAGGCCGACTTCAAGACCGGCGGCCTGCGCGACTATTCCGCTTATCGAGACCTCGGCGTCGGGGCGGCAACGAATGGGCTCGTCAAAGCGCATGTGATCCGCATGATCGCTCCGTTCCGTCCGGAACTCAGCGTGCGGCATCATTCAGGGCGAGCCGATGCGCAATCCGCGATGGCGGGAATGGCCGTTGTACGTTGGTTGTCTTCTATCCCTTCAGCACGAGCGACGCTTCCGGGAACTGATCGCACATGAACTCGACAAAAGCGCGAACCTTCGGCGACGAAAGACGCCGCGAGGTGTGCAAGACCCATAGCGCGGCTTCCACCCCCGAAACCGTGCCCCACTGGACCAACTCCCCCCGACTAAGCTGGCTCCATGCAATGGACTGTGGCAGCAGGGCAGCGCCTCCGCCCGCGACAGCCGCGTCGCGGATCATGAGGAACGAGGAAAGTCTGAGCCTTGGGACGGGTTGCAAAACCAGGCGCCCGTCATCGAGGATCCAGTTGGTGGGTTCGAAGTTCGAAAACACGATGCCGGGAACCGCGCTGACCGCGCCCGGGTCGGGCATGGGTACCGAGGGCGCGGCCACCACAACGAGCCGGTCCTTGGCGAAGCACCGGCCCACCAGACTGCTATCCGGGCTCGGGTTGATCCGGATCGCGACATCGAACCGCTCCTCGACGAGGTCGACGAGGCGATCCTCAGCCACCAGTTCGATCGTGATCTCCGGGTAGGCCGCACAGAACCCGGCGCAAATCCGCCCCATCGCCAGCTGCGAGAACAGCATCGGCGCTGCGACACGCAAGCGTCCGCGCGGCGCCGACAGTCCCTCCTTGGCCGCGGTCATGGCTTCGGCCACCTCGTACATCGGCCCTTCGGTTCGAGCCATCAGCATCTCGCCGGCTTCCGTGAGTTTCAGCCCGCGGACGCCGCGCTCGATGAGCCGCACGCCGAGTTGCTCTTCCAGATCGGCAATCCGCCGGGACAGCGTCGCCTTCGACTTGCCACTTGCACGGCTTGCCTTTCCCAGTCCTCCATGTATTGCGACAAGCGCGAAGTCGGCCAGAGCGTTCAGATCCATGGTGTTTCACTTTTGAAACAAGGTGTCTACATTTTCACGTCTTCGTTTTAAGAGTGCAACAGCTTATCTTCTCGTTACCGCAACTCGATAGAGAGCGCAAACGACTCCCGCAGCGACGAGGTCGTGGCGGACTTCTCGCGCTAATCCATCCCTTTCTGGAGATTCACATGAGCATTCTGGTTACCGGTGCGAATGGCACCATTGGTTCTCTCATCGTTCAACGCCTGGCCGACGCTGGCGCCGGGGTCAAGGCGCTCGTTCGCCAGCAGGGCAAGCGGAGCTTCCCCGCGGGCGTCACCGAAGTGGTCGGCGACCTGACGGACGTGCCCTCGATGCGCGCAGCGCTGTCGTCGGTGCGAACGCTATTCCTGCTGAACGCCGTCACGCCCGACGAATTGACACAAGGCCTTATAGCGCTGAACCTGGCTCGCGAGGCCGGCATCGAGCGCATCGTGTACCTGTCGGTGATCCATGCGGACAAGTACACGAACGTGCCGCACTTCACGAGCAAGCACACGGTCGAGCGCATGATCGAGAGCCTCGATATTCCGGCGACCATCCTGCGTCCGGCCTATTTCATGCAGAACGAGCAGATGGTCCAGCAGGTGATCCAAAACCATGGCGTCTATCCGATGCCGATCGGCTCCGCCGGCGTCGCGATGGTCGATACGCGAGACATTGCGGACGTTGCCGTCGCGGAACTCCTGCGCCGTGACCGGGCTTCGGCTCCGCTTGCGCGAACCACGTTGGAACTGGTCGGCCCGGATGCATTGACGGGCGCGTCAGCGGCGCGGATCTGGAGTTCCGCGCTGGGACGCGAGGTGACTTATGGGGGCGATGACGTGGCGGCGTTCGAGGCGCAGATGGCCTCGTGGGGTCCCGCCTGGCTGGCGTACGACATGCGTCTGATGATGGGCGGCATCCAGAAGTTCGGGATGCATGGCGCGCAAGACGCGGTGGATCGCTTGCAGGCGATTCTCGGACGGCCCTTGCGCACGTACGCCGATTTTGTGGCGGAGGCCACTAGCGCGGGCTAGACGGCGCAGGTGAGGTGAGACGCGGGCACGGTCCGTTCAGCTCATGGATATTGCGGCGACAGGTCGTGAACGGGAATATCGGCGTTGCCTGCGGCGCATACGCTGAGCGCGGCGTGAGACGCGTCCGCGGGCGTTTCCTGCGCGTTCCTGCACTAGAATGGATTATTCTTGGCTGCGGGCCGTCGCCGGCAATATCTGGCCAGCACGACGTGCGGGATTCTCGTTGGAGGAATGCCATGCCGACTTACCAGTACAGGTGCGAGAAGTGCGGTGAAATGTTCGAACATGCCGAGCATCTTGCTGAACATGAAACCGCTCATCCGGCTTGCCCGAAGTGCGGCAGCCAGCAGGTTCAGCACACACCCACGCCATTTGTCGCGAAGACATCCAGAAAGAGCTGAAATCCGGCTGGCCGATCAAAGGTAAAATCCGGCCAGAGCCGGCCGTTCGACATCATGGCCCGGATCGTTATCACTTAGCTGATCCGTTAACGCACGGGGGCTTGCGATGGGCGAACCCAATCTTTCGGAAGTCTATCGGGGCTATATTGCCTGCCTTAACGCGCAGGACTGGTCGAAGCTGGGACGCTTTGTTGGCGACAACGTGAAATACAACGGCCAACGGATCGGCTTATCAGGCTATCGCGAGATGCTTGAAAGAGATTTCCGCGAAATTCCGGATCTACGCTTCGAGATTCAGCTCCTCGTTTGCGAGCCGCCGCACATCGCAAGCCGATTGCATTTTGACTGTACTCCGATCGGTACGTTTCTCGGGCTTCCCGTGCAAGGGAGACGGGTGGCGTTCGCCGAAAACGTCTTCTATCAGTTTCGCGGAGAGAAAATTCAGGAAGTCTGGTCGGTTATCGATAAGGCTGCGATTGAGAGGCAGTTGTAGCGGCGCATGGGCGTCGGCGCCGGGTTGGCTGACTTCGGTCAGGCGAGATTCTCGTGCAACCATACGATCCACCAACGCCACATCGGTACCTGATGATAAAGCTGAGTGGTTGTAATAGACATACAGGTCGTGATCTCAGCGTATTTTCCAGCCACCATTCCGAACCGCGAGTCTGGAACTTCGTCCTCTGACCATTGACACCACCAGTTCTTCGTATCGCCAACAAGACAGTATGGGAAGCGCTGGGGTCGGCTCATATCATTCATCCTCCGAGCCGACACGAAATTCTGATCAATCAGAACCTTGTAAGTCATCGGGATGTCGGTCTTTTCGTTGCCGCGGCAAATGCCGTTTACCTGTTCTCCATCACAAGACAACATGTAAACAGTAACTTCATTTTCGAAGGGCATCCAGGTGGCTATCTGGTCGGGTAAAAACCAGAAGCTTGCGGCGACTACGAGATGACCAATAAGTCGATTCATTCTGCAGACACCTCCGTCAGGTGGCCACGACAGCAGCGAAAAGGGCGACCCAGGTCTCGCGGCCCTTGTTGAGGGGCAACCCTGTCATGAGCGAGAACAGCAAAATCGCATGGATTGACCACACGTTCGACCCGTGGGAGGGTTGTCAGGAGGTCGGCCCCGGCTGCGACCACCGCTACGCTCAAACGCACAACGCGCGCTTCTCTGACGGCACGGCCGCGGGCGTACTTGCGGCGCCGCACGTCGGCAGCGAACCGGCGCAAACCGCTGCAGTGGTCCAGACTGGCTTCTGCTCACGAAGCGGATCGGAAATGCAGCGGCAATGATCGAGAAGAGCCTTCGCCTCGTCGGGCGGGACGTCAACGCACCGTGGCCATTGTCGAACGTCTGGCTCCGCGCGACAGTGGTAAACCAAACAGAAGCGGATCTGTGACATCCCCAGTCACTCGCGATGCCGGCGAGCGCGATCCTTTGCGCGGAACTACTGGTCGGTCCGGTCGATGTCGAACGGCCAATGCCCGGGCCGGACCTCGATCGGTGCGGCCGATTGCTTTCCCAGATGCGAGAAAATCAGACGAGGTAGCCGGCAGGCGATATCGGTGAGCATTGCGTGGCAACGCTGACGTACGTCTCGACGGCATGTCGCCAGGATATTGATCTCGCGGAATCGTCCCATCAACAAATGTGATGTACCCCATACGCGCCTTATACGCTGGGTGCCATAATCGCGCACCATGACGACAGCGTCGCCCCAACCGGCCCGACCCATGCTCGCGCGTTTCCACCTGAAGATTGGCAGCCTTCTGGGATTGCTGGCGATCCTGATGGCGACATTCGCGCCGACCGTGTCCCAGACGCTCGCCGCGAGCCGCGATGGGACGGCTCTTTTTTCCGCCACGCTTTGCTCCGCGCAATCGTCGCCAGACGACGCGCCGGATAGCCATGGTGCTTCCCACTCGCTGGCGTCCCACTTGCAGGCCTGCGGATACTGCAACCTGCTTGCGCACATGCCAGCGTTGCCAGGCGTTCAAGTCGCGTTTGCCGTTGTGGTCTGGGCAATCCAGCATCGCATTGCAACCCGGTTCGATAGCATCCGGCGCGTCCTGCCATTCGTCGCTGCCCAGCCCCGCGCCCCGCCAGCGTCATTCTGAATCAAGTCTTAGCGACGCGATGCATTAGCCGCATCGCAGTGTGTCGCGCGCCTGTCACCAGACAGGCGGCGGCCTGACGACGACTTCAAACAGGAATGAATCATGCACACCATTTCAAGGCGCGGCGGTAAACCGCTGTTCGCGGCGGCCATCCTTTCGGCTGCCATCAGTTCACTTCTGCTATTCCCCTCGCTCGCATCTGCTCATGCGATTGCGGGCGACCGCGTCTTTCCGGCCACCATGGCGGTGGATGATCCCGGCGTAGGCGACGAAGCCAACCTTGTATACGGCCACCAGCGCGTGCCCGGTGACGATGGCGATCAGAGTATCAATACCTTTGATTTCGAGTACGACAAGCTGATCACACCAAGGCTGGCCCTCTCGGTCACCGGCTCCTATGAGATGCAAAACAACCCGACCGCCCGTGGTTTCAACAACTTCGGTCTCGGCCTGAAGTACCTGTTGTACGTCAACGAGGCGCACGAGTTCATGACGTCTGTCGGCGTCAATGCCGAATTTGGCGGCACGGGAAGCCGCGCGATTGCCGACAACTTCTCGACCATTTCGCCGACCGTTTATGTCGGCAAGGGCATGGGAGACCTGCCTGATTCGCTGGCCTACCTGCGTCCTATCGCGCTTACCGCCGAAGCCGCACCCGCCCTCACCACGGGCGCGGGACAGCCTAACGCCTTCAACTACGGCTTCACGTTCCAGTACAGCCTGCCGTACCTGCAGCAGCATGTACGTGACCTGGGTTTGCCGCAACCGCTTGCGAATATCATTCCGATAGTCGAGGTTCCGTTGTCGAGAAGCCAGGGGCAGACAACTGGCACGGTCAACCCTGGTTTCATCTGGGTCAACCGCTACGGTCAATTCGGCGTCGAAGCGCAGATCCCAGTGAACCGCGCGAGCGGCTCGCACGTGGGCATTCTCGTACAGGCCCACATCTTCCTCGATGATGTCGCGCCGAGAACACTCGGCAAACCGCTGTTCCAGTGATGAAGGAGTCCACGATGAACCGGAATCGAAGCACCCGGAGACAGGCCATCGTGGGCATGGCCGGCTTCTTCGCCGGCCTTGTTTTCGCCGACACCGCGTTTGCACACGTATTTCCGCAGAAACAGGAACCGGGAGCCGGCGCGAGCGTTGCTGCACCGTCGGGGGTGAAAATCATCTTCGACGGGCCGCTGGAGCCGGCATTTTCATCGCTCACGATCACCAATGCCGCAGGAAAGCAGGTCAACGCCGATAAGTCCCTGGTCGACCCGCATCAGCCAGAAGCGATCACCGTTGCACTGCCTCCTCTGCAGACCGGGCGCTATATCGTGCACTGGGTGGCAGTCGCTTCGGACGGGCATCGCAGCCACGGCGATTACACGTTCGAAGTCAAGTAGGCGTCGGCGGCATCGCAGCATGTCGAATTCTTTCTCGTACAGTTTGCGGTGCCGTCCGGCCTTTAAGGCGTTGAAGACGTGTTCGACTATCGTCTCGTCGAATTTCGTATCGGGGTCGAGGGTCTGCAAAGATCGCGACTTGCGGTTTGTGTGTGACCGTGAGAATTGAGCAGGACATTACTTTATCGCTGACCGATTCATTCGAGCCGGCAAGCGGACGCCCGCCACTTTTAATTGAGAGGCAGCAACGGGTCGGTCGCGTGCCGCGAATCGGCGACAGAGCGGTGACCGCCCAATCTCACCGATTCCACACGCCTGCGCGGATCGCTGACAACCAAAGTCGCTCCATCGCTGTTTGCGTGTTTACGCTGGTCGTCGGCGAAACCGACCTTTCATTCGCAGACCATCGCGCATGTTCAAGCCGAGCAATGCGATATTTGCAGCTCCCGCAAAAAGCTCGAGAGCCTGAACGCTATAGAAGACAGCATCGAACTCGCCCCCCTTCGCCTTGGCCGCGAGGAAAAAGGCCGCGGGCATGAGCACCAGAATGCCGTTGGCGGCGATCAGCTGTGTGCGCCTGATCTTCGCGTCGACCAGCATCGGTCGCCGTCCCCTGGCGGAAGCGAACCCTGAGCCTCCCGTTGCTGCGAGCGCCGGAACAAGTAGCGTGAAGCCCCAGCATATGGCCGCCTTGACTACAGCAACGGTCGCGTGAGACGCGAACAGTTCCGCAAGAACCGTTGACATCCAGAACGCCGCAATCGTGAGAATCGCGAGCATGCCGGCAACTGGATGAATCATTTTGAGCATGGTGTCCTTCCTTTTCCGCAAACCTGTTTTCGCTATGCGACGCAGATGCCCGACACTGCAACTTTCTGGAACAGATGCGGACTGGCAACGGTCGAGGACGGATACGTCGAGAGCTTTGCCCGAAACTCCGGATGTGTAAACGCTGCCCGGAAATGGGAGGTCGTCTCCCAGACGGCATAGTTGAGATAGGCCGGGCTATCGCCGATCGCCCGGTGAAGCTGGGTCGAAATGAAACCCGGTTGCTGCTTCATGAACCCCGCGTCGTCTCGCCAAGCCTGGAGGAATACCTGCTCGTCGCTTCTGTCCAACGTGAACACATTCACCAGGATGACGGGGGAGACGTCGAGGGCGATCTGACGCTCAAGCGGAAAGGCAGCATCCAGAGGGCGGATGGATGGCATGATTGGACTCCGGAAGATGAGTGGATAACGATACGAAGCTTCCTATGTTGACACCATGTTGTCAATTGGTAAACTTTGATTCATATTGGATTTCTGGTAACCAAATGAAAAAAACCAAGCGAACCCGGGCGGGAACGGCTCTGACTGACCTCATCCTCGGCATGTTTCGGGCCAATAATCTTACATTGGCGTGGGGCGACCGCCTTGTCGCTCCTCTTGGACTAACAAGCGCCCGCTGGCAGATTCTCGGCGCCATTGTGGCGGCGGATCGCCCCCAGCCGGTGGCTTGGCTCGCACGCGATCTCGGCGCCAATCGCCAGAACGTGCAGCGCATCGTCAACGATCTGGGTAAGGAAGGGCTTATCAGCTTCGAGCCCAATCCGCATCACCGCCGCGCGCAACTCGTCGTGCTAACCGACAAGGGACAGCGGACATACGACGCCGCCATCAGCCTGTACGACCCTCAGGTGAACGCACTCGCGGACGAATTCACCTTCGAAGACATCGAAATCGCCGGCCGTGTCATGACGGCCTTGCGGAAGAGACTCGAAGGAGATGAAGGTGCGGGAGGAGAAAGCTGAGCCCAGCGGCGCGTACGGCCGCGAAGCGGATGTAGGCAGGCGCTAGACCGGCGCGACTGGCCAGTTCGCTGCCTTGACGACAACGCTGGCGCGCGCGGTGGTGACCGCCATCGCGTCCCGAAGAATGGGGCGCGGTTGGCGGTTTCAGGCACGCAGTACGAGCCGGTAATCGTCCGCGCCGTCTTCCCACGCTTCAGCGACAGCCGAAAGCGGCAACGTTCTAACCGGCGTGTCAAAACCAGCCTCCGGTATCGCGGCAAGCAACTCGCCAGCGCCTGCAACCAGCTCGTTCATCGAGAGGCTTCCGATGCCACATCCGAGAATCTCCAGTCCTGAACTACGCAGGCTGTGAGCGCTGATCGCAATCGACTCTCCCGCGATCGAACCAATCTGGACGTAGCGAAGCCGTGGCTCTCCGGCACTTGAGCCGCGATTGGCCGTCGCAGCAGCGATTATGCGAGTGGCCGGTTCACCCCAAAGGTAGTCCAGCACCACATCGACCCCCTCCAAAAAGGCGCGACGCAGCGCCTCATCCGCATTCTGGTCCAGAGGGATCTTATCGACTGCCTCGGGCAGTGAGGCCAGCTTGGTCTCGTTGCGACCAGTGGCAATAATCCGGCTCGCCCCGAGATTTGTCGCGATCTGGACGGCGAGTGCGCCGGCGGAACCCGTTGCCCCATTGATCAGCACAGTTTCGCCTGCTTGAAATTCGGCGCGGCTTCTGAGCGCAACCCAGGAGGAGAGCCCTGCGGTCACGACGGCCGCCGCGCGCTCGTCGGCGACGCCCTCGGGCACGGGAACGACGGAACTCGTCGCAACGAGCGTTTTCTCCGCCATGGATCCGAACGGCGGCTTTGGAAACAGGAAGTACACCCGCCGACCGGCAGCGTCGGTCCCGACGCCATCGATCCCCGGCACAAAACCGGCCGCGGCACCACTGGCGTAGTGCTTGCCGGCGGCGAGACTTTTCACGATCGGGCTAAGCGGTGCGACACTCACATTGACGACCGTCTCACCCTCACCCGCCTCTGGTTCGTCGTAATGGCCGAAGACGGGTGGCGATCCAAATGCATGAACGACTGCAGCCCGCATTTGCCTATCCTTTTACGAAAAGCATCTCAATTTCATAAAAACCGCCTTCAGCCTTTCAGGGCTTGAGCTACGGCATCGTATAGCGATGTGGTGGAGCGGCCGATCAGACGGCTCAAGCTGTGGCTGTCATCATGCAGGGCGCCTTTTGAGGCGGCGACATCGTATTCCACGAGCTTATTGGCTACCGGTTCGGCCAGACCGGCCCTGATCAGGGCCGCGCGAAACTCCCCTTCGGGCAAATTCGTATAGCCGATGGATCCGCCGGTCTGGCGCGCCACTTCGGCAGCAAGCTCAGCTAGCGTGTAGGGCTCGTCCCCCGCCAGTTCGTAGACCTTTCCAGCCTGTCCCGCCGATGTGAGAACCGCGGCCGCGGCCTCGGCATAATCGCGACGGGTCGCCGAGGCGATCCGGCCGTTGCCGGCGCAGCCGATGAAGGCATTGCGCTGAAGGGCCGACGAGAGCGACGCCAGGTAGTTTTCCGTGTACCAGCCGTTGCGGAGCAGCACATATGGCAAACCGCTTGCCTTGAGCATCGCCTCTGTTTCCCTGTGCGCAGCGGCAAGGCCGAGCGGCGAACTGTCGGCATGCAGCAAGCTTGTATAGGCGATCAGGCCGACCTTGTCCTTATTTGTGGCATCAATCACGTTGCGGTGCTGATGCACACGCTCGCCGGTGTCGGCGGATGAGATCAGAAGCAGCTTGTCCACGCCGGCAAAGGCCCGCTCGAGGCACTGCGCGTTGTCATAGTCTCCCTGACGGACCGTTACACCGTTGGCTTTCAAGACATCGGCCCTGGCGGGACTGCGAACGACGGCAACGATTTCCGCTGCGGGAACGGTCTTCAGAAGAGCGTCGATAACGAGTTTGCCCAGTTGGCCAGTAGCGCCGGTAACTGCGATCAAAGGGCCTCCGAGGTAAATGCCATTCTGAGCAATGTACCCTTGTTGACATCATGATGTCAACAAGGGTACATTGTATCAAATAAGAAATACCGCACATTCGGGCTGCTATCGCTGATACCGACACGCCAAGGATGGAAGAAGCCTCATATCGCGATTGAGACATTGTTGGTGAAGAGAGGAACGTCCGCTTCCCTCTGCCTCGACCGTTCCTTGTGGATCGTTTCCCCCAATCGCCCTATTCGCCACGATCAACAAACAATCGGACTCGCTTCAGCCCTGGTCCGGCCAACCCCGATCGTTCGCCCACCGTCTTTAGATGCTTGCCCCGCGAGCCCCACATTCCTGAGCGCGAGCCGCCGCCGCGCCCTACGAAACTCGCCCGCTACCCCCCCCTCGCCGGCACCACATCAAACCCACACATCATTCATCACCGTCCGATCGCTCGCCGCATCCCCAGTATTGACAACACCCCGCGGCTCGATAAGCAAAAGCTTGACCTCCGACTCCGCATACGGCTTATGTTCGACGCCCTTCGGCACCACCGCCAGTTCGCCCGCGCGCAGCAGGATGGAACCGTCGCGAAAGTCGATCCGCAATTCGCCCGCGAGCACGATAAAAGTTTCATCGGTTTCAGCGTGCCGATGCCAGAGGAAATCGCCTTCGATCTTCACCACCTTGAACTGATAGTCGTTCATTTCGGCAACCACGCGTGGCTGCCAATGACCGTCGATCAGGCCGATCTTCCCGATCAGATTGATTGCCTCGCCCTGACCACGCGACGCGGGCGCGGGTCCGATTATCTGCGTCATGATCTGCTCCGTCTGCTGTTGAACATGAAGCAGAGAATACGACTCGCAGCGAAGCCCGTCTTGAACGATCGTGCGTACCGGCTCGGCGCTAACGCACGCCTTTCGCGATTTGCAGCCAGCGAGCCGGAGGCATGCCGTATGTCTTCGTGAAGTGCCGCGTCATGTGGCTCTGGTCGGCGAAGCCGACGGCCGCGGCCACGTCGGCTAGCGTGACGCCACGCAGCATCATCGCTCGCGCGGCATCGAGCCGGCGCATGGTCAGGTAGCGGTAAGGGCTCGTGCCATAGAACGTTCGAAAATCGCGCGACAGGCTCCAGCGGTCCCGTCCGGTTGCTGTTTCGATTTCCTCCAGCGTGACGACCCGTTGCGAGTGCGCATGCAGATAGTCGCGCGCGAGTCGAGCACTGGCGAAATCTCCGCCGGCGCGCGGCGACGGCGTGCGGGACACCGCCGCGAGCGCAAGCGCCAGTTCAGCGAGCGCGTCGTGTCGTTCGAGCGGCTCGATGCGATGGGACGGTTGCTGCAGCAGGGTCTCGGTCGCCATCGACAAACGGACGTCCGTCGTCACGCCGCCCTCGATGAACGGCAGCGCCCGGCCGCCGAGGACGTCCTGAAACAGCGCCGGCTCGATATAAACCATCCGGTAATGAAAGCCTTCACCCGTGCCGGCCTGGCCGTCGTGCGGTTCGTCGGGATGAAGCACCATCGTATGGCCGGGCAAGCTGTGGCGCATGCCGCGCCGGTAGTTGAACGTTTGCACGCCGGCCAGCGTGCGGCCGATCGCGTAGGTATCGTGCCGATGCAGCGCATAAGCCTTGCCTTCGAAGAAAGCTTCGATGCGTTCGATCCCTTCCATCGGTTCAGCCCGATGCACCCAATCAGCGCGTTTCAGAACATTGTCTCGTTGCTTCATCGCGGTTATCGCACGCCGGCGATCGAAAGTTGAGCCTGTCTCCTAAGGCATTCGATAATAACGCAAGCGCGATTTGCCGCTCTACGCAGCGGCATCGTCCCTGATCGGTTGCCGAGCCATGAACCAGTAGAACAGCGCCGCACACCCCGCGATAGCGCCACCTGAAATAAACGCGAGCGCATACGATCCCGTCCGGTCGACAATAAAACCCGCGACAACAGGCGAGAAGGCCCCGCCGAAATAACCGCCGAAGTTCTGAATCGCGCTCACCGACGCAATCATCGACGAAGGCGCAATATCCGCCGCGAGCGCCCAGGCCGAACCAATCACCGCGGCAATGAAAGCAAGGCCGATGGTAAACAACACGAGCGTCACACTCAGCGCATGCGTAAACGGTATGGCAATCGCGCAAACGGCGGCGCCCGCCGCGCAGCACGCGATCAACAGCCGCTTCGCGCCGATGGGCGACGCGAGTTCCCGATCGACGATCTTCTTCGCCAGATAGCCCACCGCGATTTCACCCAACGCGCCGCCGACCCAAGGAATACCCGCGTACACGCCGAGTTGCGCGAACGAGATATGAAAGCGGTCGAGCAAATACAACGGTAAAAACACGAGGAAAATATTCCACAGCCAGATCGTGCAGAAGTAGCCGAGAATCATCCCCCACACGCTGCGGCGAGTGAACAGCGAGCGCCACTTGAGCGACGACGTCGCGAGCGATCGTTCACGGCCGCCGCCGCCCGCCTCGATATAGTCGAGTTCTTCCTTCGACAAGCGTTTGCTGTCGACCGGGTTGCGATAAAGCAGCAGAAACAGCAGCGCAAAGCCGATGCCAAACGCACCCGTCACATGAAACAGCGAGCGCCAGCCGAATGCGATCATCAATGCGACGAGCATGGCCGGCGCGAGCGCCGGTCCCCATTTCGACGACGAGTCCCACACGCCGGTCGCGAAACCGCGCTCCTTGGCCGGGAACCATGCAGCGGTGATTTTCGCCGAGGTCGGCCAGCACGGCGCCTCGCCCACCGCGAGCAACGCACGCATCACCACTAACCCCGAGATCGAACCGACCACGCCCGTCAACCAGGTCGCCACGCTCCACCAGATCATGCCGAGCGCGTACGCCCGCTTCGCGCCGAAGCGGTCGATCACCCATCCGGCCGGCAACTGCATCACCGCGTAAGTCCATGCGAACACGCTGCCGAGCAAGCCGATCTGCGTGCGCGTGAGCCCGAGTTCCTGAATCATTCCGGGCGCGGCGATCGACAGGCTCGCGCGGTCCAGATAGTTGATGATCCCGCCAAGCAGCAGCCAGATCAGCACATGCCAGCGGTAATTGAGGCGCGCGGGCCGCGTTGCGGCGGCCGATGCGGTGATGATGTCCTTGTCCAAATCGCGTCTCCGTTCAGATGGCCTCGCGCGGCCATTTTTTGGTCGTGGGTGACTGAACGGAAAGTGTACGAATGGAAACGCTCCGGCTTCAATGTCGAAACCGGATGGGCCGATAGCGTTTGCGTTATCGAATGGCGGCTTTCATCGAGCATTCACAAGTCGGCTCGCCGCCGCTCAACTCCAGTCATCCATATCGTGTTTGATGCTGTGGCGATTGGCGATCAGCGTCTCGACGCTCGGCTCGTTGTTCATCGCGCGCTGGATCGCGAGCTTCGTCGCCTCGTAGTTGGTGCGGTACATGTCCTTCTTGTCGAGGTTGGGGTCGCTCACGCAACGCGGGTCGATCCATACGAGGCTGATGATGCACAGGTCGTTGGCCTGGTCCTTGGGCAGAATACCCTCGATCAAACAATCGACCACCGCGTCGGCAGTGGCGGACTGCACGACTCCGCCGAACAGATCGATGGTCGCCATGTCCTTCAGCGTGACCTTCGGGACGATGATGGTCGCGGGCCGCACCATCTGATTGCACGCGCGAATCGCGAACATCGCCGTGTGCCCCTTGCTTTGCGCCATCATGCCGGCGAACGCGTGACCGACCGGGCCGTCGACGCGGCCGATCAGGATCTCCGGCATGGCGTCGGTCGCCTGGCCGTCGGCGGCGAACACGGTCGCTTCGCCCGCGCGGAATGTCAGATCGGTACTCATGGGTAAGCTCCTTGGCTGGTTGCAGGGATAAATCGCTGGTCGAAAAGACGGCTGAATGCAAGGACAATGCCCAGGGCGCGCGATCGAGTGCGCGACCGGCACATATGCCGCTATATCGGCGCGAAGTCGTGGCGTTACGGCGTTTTTGTTTCTGGCGGCACGACGCACGGATACGCATGACGGGCGGCCGTGGAAGGTGACAGTGAGCAAAGTGTCAGCCTTTCGTTACAGCAAGCCACGGGAAGTCGCTAGGTTATTCGCGGAAGCCCGCGCTATGATTTCGCCGAGCCTCACTTCTTTATCAACTTACGGTGAAGACCGCAGTGCATCCCATCTCCGGTTCCTTATGGTCGCGGAAATAAACGGCTTGATCCGCCCGGAGATCCGCGCGCTCATCGCAGGGTTATGCGCCGCGTTGCTGTGCGCCGCAGCAACGCCGTCAGCGGATGCGGCGCCATCCACGGCCAAGGCCGTATCCCAGCCGGCCGTGTTGAGCGTCACGCAACTGGCGCCGGGGCTCTACGCCCACCGCGGCCACGACGATGTTGCGACGCGTCAGAACGGCGGCGACATCGCCAACGTCGGCTTCGTGATCGGCACACGCTGCGTCGCGGTAATCGATACCGGCGGCACCGCCGCCGAGGGCCGCGCGCTGCGCGCCGCGATTCGCGCCGTCACGCCGCTGCCGGTGTGTTATGTGATCAATACCCACATGCATCCCGACCACATTCTCGGCAACGCCGCGTTCGTCGACGATCATCCGCAATTCGTCGGCAGCGACAAACTGGCGGAAGCGGAGATGTCGCACGCGGCAAACTATCTGCGCGTGCTGACGCGCGAACTGGGCGACGTCGCCGCCGGCAGCCGCGTGATTCCGCCCACGCTGCCGGTTCACGACACGCTCGATCTCGACCTCGGCTCGCGCGTCCTGACGTTGCGCACGTGGAAAACTGCCCATACGAACAACGATCTGACCGTCTACGATAAAAGAACAGGCACGCTGTGGCTCGCCGATCTGCTGTTTGCGGGCTGTCTGCCGGTGATCGACGGCAGCGTGCTCGGCTGGCTCGACGACCTCGCGACAATCCGCGCACTGCCGGGCGTGCGGCGTGTGGTGCCGGGGCACGGTCCCCTGCGCGTTCAATGGCCCCAGGCGCTGGATGCCGAACGCGACTATCTGGCTCGCCTCGCGCGCGATGTCCGCGCGGCAATCCGTGCCGGCCAGACCATGCAGCAGGCCGTCGATACGATCGGCGTCGATCAGCGCGGCCGGTGGCGGCTGGTCGATGTCTATCACCGCCGCAATGTGACGGCGGCGTATGCCGAACTCGAGTGGGAGCAGTAGCAGTAGCAGGACCCATGAGCGCCGCGCGCATGCCGTGCCCGCGCCGCGAATGAAGGAGACGACAGATGCAAGCCATGAAACCTCACGCGGTGACATGGGCCGCAGGATTCGCGCTCGTCAGCATGCTGACGATGGGCCACGTGACCCAGGCGGCGCAGTCCTCGCCCGACGACGACCCCAACAAGGTGGCCAGTTGGCTGGATTTCCGCGCGGGCACCTTCCAGGACCGGCCGATCGACGCCCACGGCGATGCGGTCATCAAGCTCGACGCGCCGAAGCGCGCCGCCGACGCCGCGATCGTGCCGATCTCGATCACCGCGCAATTCCCGCAAACGCCCACGCGCTACATCCGCAAGATTTATCTGTTCATTGACCAGAACCCCGAACCCTACGCGGGATGGTTCGAGTTCACGCCCGAGTCGGGACGCGCCAGCATCGAAACGCGTGTACGTGTGGAGGATTACACGTTCATGCGCGCCATTGCGGAGACCAACGACGGCCGCCTGTATAGCGCGGTGCGTTTCGTCAAGGCGTCGGGCGGCTGTTCGGCGCCGGCCGGCAAGGACGACGAAGCCGCCGCGGTGAATGTCGGCAAGATGCGTCTGCGCACCGAGGGCGCCGCGCCCGCCGGCCAACCGCAACTCGCGCAGCTGATGATCAGCCATCCCAATCGTACCGGCATGGCGATGAACCAGATCACCCGCATGTATGCGTCCGCCTATTACGTTCGCAAGATCGACGTGACCTACGCGGGCAAGCCGGTGATGACCGCGAACGTGAATTTCTCGATCAGCGAGAATCCGAACTTCCGCTTTTATTTCATGCCGCGCGGCAGCGGCGAACTGAAGGCGGCCGTACAGGACACGCAAAAACACGTCTTCGAAAGCGCGATCAGCGTGCCGGCGCAAGGCGTCGCGGCCCAGCCCGCGCCGGCGCACATGTGACGAAGAAGCGGATGAGCGAGGCACGTCACGCGCGCGCCGCTTCGACCCAGCGCATCTCGCGGTGCATGGCGGCAGCGCTCGCCGGTACATGGCTCGCGTTGCTGATGCTGGTCCTGCCGTTGCGCACCGCGCACGCGCAGCCGGCCGAGGCCGACGCAGCGTCCACGCAAGCGTCGCCCGCGATGGCGGCATCGGGCAGCGCTGTCCTGCCCGCGGTCGCGACGGGGCGTGACACTCCGAAGCCGGTCGAACTCGCGCCGGGCGTCTACGCGATGCTCGGCAACGGCGACGCGGTCGCGCCGCGCAATCATGGCATCGTCGCGAATAACGGCTTTCTGGTGGGCCCGAGCGGCGTGGTGGTGATCGACACCGGCTCGTCGTACCGCTATGGCCGCGCGATGATCGAAGCGATTCATCGCGTCACGCCCTTGCCGATCGAGTTGGTGATCCTCACCCATCAAGCGCCCGAATTCGTGTTCGGCGCGGCCGCGTTTCGCGATGCGGGCGTGCCGATTCTGGCGCACCGCCGCACCGCCGAATTGATCGCCGCACGCTGCGCGATCTGTTTGAAGAATCTGCGCCGCACACTGGGCGAGGACGAAATGGCCGGCTCGCGCGTGACGGTGCCGGACCGCACCGTCGACGATTCGACGCGCCTCCAGGTGGGCGGGCGCGAACTCGAACTGCTCTACTTCGGCACCGCCGCGACGCCGGGCGACCTTGCGGTGCGCGACGTGCAAACCGGCGTGCTGTTCGCCGGCGCGCTCGTGAACATCGGACGTATTCCCGAGCTTCGCAACGAGTCGATCCCCGGCTGGCTCGCTGCGCTCAAGCAGATCGACAATACGCCTGGCGTCGCCAAGGTGGTGCCCGCCTTCGGTCCGGTGGTCGCGCCTGCGCGCATCGGCGAGACCGGCGAGTACCTGCGCGCACTCGATGCGGCGGTGCGTCACGCGTACGCTTCCGGCGACGGACTCGTGAGCGCGAAGGAGCGCACACAAACACCGCGCTTTCGTACATGGAAACTGTATTCGGTGGCGCACCCGCAAAACGTGCAACGGGTTTATCTGGAGTTGGAGCAGCGCTGAGCGATAAGGAAACTCATTGCTTGATCGGTGCTGTCTCGCTCGACGCCGACGCTCCCTCGGGCGACATCGCTTTCGCGCGCTTGTCCATCAGGGTGCCCGACGCGTTGCCATGAACGCCCTTGCCGGCTTCTTCCTGCATCTGCTGTCCGGCCTTTCCCGGTTCCTCGCGTGGCTGGGCCTGCGTGGTCGATTTATCGGTTCCGCCTTGCGCAAACGCGCAGACGCTGGCGGCGATCGCTATCGCGCCGCTCGCTATTCTGATCATGTTCATGGTCGTCTCCCATTCGAAGCTGTCTCGTCGCCGTATAGGCACAGTGATATCAGCATCACGCGTGCCAGCAACCGTAAGCGACTCGGCCCGACCGTTTCCCCGTTCGCGCGCGCGTGAGGCATGGTGGTGATGGTTGTGTCGGAGTCAGTGTAGATCAAGTGAGATCGTGTCCACGATCGGCGATCGTGGGCA